>CANOGH010000001.1 GCA_947565505.1 uncultured Candidatus Saccharibacteria bacterium
GTATTGAGGGGGCGATGAATGATATCTTGACGGGCAAGGACGGTATGTTTAAAACCGTGAAAGACGTGAATAACGTGGCGCTTTCAATTGGTGATAGTAACGTGAAGGAGCCTGCTCAAGACGGTGAAAACGTTGTTTTAACCTTGGATAAGACTTTACAGTATAACGTGGAGAAGATTATTGCAGAGAAGTCTAAGGAGCTGGGTTTTGCTAATGTTAGTGCATTGGTGATGAATCCACAGAATGGGCAGATTTTGGCGATGGCAAATTATCCAAACTATGATCCGGCAGACTTTGGTAACGTAGCTGGGGCGGCGGCGTATCTGAATCACGTGGTTGATGATGCTTACGAACCGGCCAGTGTGTGTAAAATTTTTACGTTTGCGGCAGGGGCAGAGTATGGTTTGGTGACGCCAGACAAGACGTTTGTTAATGAAGGAGTGACTTATGTGGACGGTTGGCCGATTAAGAATGCTGAACAGGGGCCTGAACTTTTGGGAACGCAGACTTTACAGATAGCGTTAAACTATTCTCTGAATACTGGATCGACTCAGGTTTTGAGGTGGCTAGGAGGAGATGAGGTAAATATTAACGCGACTGGTAGGGAACGGTTATACGACATGTTTTACAATAAGTTTGGCTTGGGGCAGCCGACGGGTGTAGAGTTATTCGAAGCGGTCGGTCAGATTGTTGAGCCAAATGCAGAGGCGTGGGGTTTAGATTCGACTTATGCTAATATGACTTTTGGGCAAAATTTGCAATTTACAATGTTGCAAGTGGCGGCGGCGTTTTCGTCACTGGTGAATGGGGGTATGTATTATACGCCAACGATTGTGGCAGGAAAGATGCAAAATGGGGAATTTATCAAAAGCGAGGAGCGGTTAGCGGTGAGAAGGACGGTATCTGAGCAAACTAGTGCGATGATGCGAGAGATGCTTTATGGAACAAGGCGAGCTTGGCGGGCGAATGGCACCGATAAGACTGGTTACGTGGTGGGAGGGAAGACTGGAACGGCGCAGGTGATTCGCGATGGGGCTTACTCCATGAATGAAACTACGGCGACTTATATCGGTTACGGTGGCACGGAAGGGGAAATTCCAGAATATGTCATTATGGTGCGGATGTGGGAAGATGGGAAGATGGCTGGTGGTCAGGATCATGCTTTGCCAACTTTTAATGCAATTAAGAATTATGTGCAAGATTATTTAAGAATTCGTCCACGCGTGGCCGAGGAAACCGTCGAGACAAAGGAATAGTGTGATATAATTAGGGAAGATTATGGAAGATACCTTTGGGAATGAGACGTTTTATGGCTTGATCTTGTCGCTTTCGGCGTTCTTTTTGGCAACTTTTTTGACGCCGATCTATACACATTTTGCTTATAAATATAAGTTTTGGAAAAAACAGAAAAAAGATACGGTGACGGGCGAAAAATTAACGGTAGTGGCGAAGCTTCATGCCGGGAAGATCGCTCGTCATTTTCCAACTATGGCAGGTATGATTGGTGTGGTGACGGTATTTACGGTAACTTGCATTTGTAACTTGAATCGAGAGCAAACTTGGTTGCCACTGGTGGGGTTTCTCGGTGGAAGCTTGGTGGGGTTCATTGACGATGTAATTAATGTGTTTGGCAGTGGAAAGGGGGCGGCAGGGCTTCGAGCGCCAGTGAAGTTTGCGATGATTACGATTATTGGTTTATCGCTTGGCTGGTGGTTTGCGGTTAAGTTGGGGTGGACGAGTATTGAGGTGCCATTTTTGGGTGATTGGTATGTGGGGACGGTGGGAATGATTATCATTTTCGCTTTTGCGGTAGTGGCGACAAGCAATGCGGTAAATATCTCGGACGGATTAGATGGGTTGGCTGGTGGATTAGCGCTAATGGCGTATGGCGCTTATGCAATTATTGCCCTATTTCAGGGGCAATGGATGCTGACCGGTTTTTGTTTGACGGTGGTGGGATGGTTATTGTCATATATTTGGTTTAATGTACCGCCGGCACGCTTCATGATGGGGGATACGGGTTCGTTTGCGATTGGTGCTGGTCTCGGAGTGGTAGCGATGATGACGAACGCATTTTTCCTTTTGCCGATTATCGGGATTTTGTTTGTGGTGGAGGCAGGGTCAAGTTTGATTCAAATTTTCTGGAAAAAAGTGTTTCATAAGAAATTGATGGTGTCGGCACCAATTCATCATCATTTGGAGGCGAATGGTTGGGGTGAGGCGAAGATCGTAATGCGTTTTTGGGTGATTGCGGGAGTTTTTGCTATTATTGGCGTATTCTTGGCAGCGCAGGGCGGAATTATATAAATGTAAATAAGGAGTAGGAACGGGTGGATTTTCAAAGTTTACTAAAATTGGCGGCTGCGGCGTTGTTAATTGTGAGCATAGTGATGCTAGTGGCTTCGTTCTTGATGGATTTAGGCATTATTGGTTAGGTTTTTTCTTGAAGTATGTTATAATTATAGTGTAAATGCGTAGACATAAAAGTGATCGGGCTATTGCAGTTTTAATATTAACCCTCTTAATTGTGGGGCTGATCATGATTTATATGATTGGGCCGATGCGCGCGAATGTCCTGAATGCAACTTATGGTACGGACTATAGTGATAATTATTTCTTTTTGCGACAGTTATTGAGCGTAGGTTTGGCACTGGCGGTGTTGGTGTTTACTTTTAAAGTGCCTTACCGATTAGTGCAGGTACTAGGCAAGTGGATATTTTTTGCAGGTATTGCGCTTTGTATAATTTTGATGATTTTAGCGCCGACGGGTGGTGATTTGGTGAGTTGTCAGCTTGGGGCATGTAGATGGTTTAAACTGCCAGCAGGTCTAAGTTTGCAACCTTCAGAGGTGGTGAAGTTGGGATTGGTGCTATGGTTGGCGGGATTTTTGAGTAAGAGCCGCGAGAAACGTAGTTGGGAGCCGGCCAAGAGGACGGAGCCGGAGAGTTTGAAGGAGACGTTTTGGCGTTGGTGGCGGAGTTCGATTGTGCATTTTTGGTTGCCCTTTGGGGGAATGTGTGGTGCGGCACTGTTTTTGGTAGTGATTGTACAGAAGGATTTGGGTACGGGCGCAAGTATGATGGCAATTATTTTAGCAATGTTGTTTATGAGTGGCATTAAAATGCGTTACTTTATCATAGTACTAGTGACTATTTTGGCGGTAGGTGTCCTGTCGATTGTGACTTCACCACATCGCATGGAGAGAATATTGACTTTTAGCAGTGAGGATTCGAGCGATGCGTATCATATTGAAAATGCTATGATTGCGATTGGTGCTGGCGGGCTTTGGGGAGTAGGGCCAGGGAATAGTGTGCAGGCGACGGGTTATTTGCCAGAGTCGATTAATGATTCAGTATTTGCAGTGATCGGTGAGACTTTTGGTTTCGTGGGATTGGTGGCACTGGTAATGTGTTTTGCGGTGTTATTAATGAAGTTGTTGAAGGTAGCGAATTTTTTACAGGATACTGAGCAGTCATTGATAGTGATAGGAGTGTTTGCCTGGGCGACAGCGCATGTGGTGATTAATATTGCGGCAATGACGGCTTTAATGCCATTGACGGGTATTACTTTGCCGTTTCTAAGTTATGGTGGTACTAGTATGTTGTTTATGTCGGCGGCGTTCGGTTTGGTTTTGCAGCTTTCGTGTTATACTAGTAGGGAACCAAGGAAGGAAATATTACCCGAACGTCTAGATGAGCGTAGGGGGCGCCGAGAAGAGTTTGGAAGGAGAAGGCAATGAAAATTTTAGTAGTTGGTGGTGGATCAGGTGGGCATATTACGCCAGCAGTGGCGGTGGTGCGGGAAATTTTACGAATGAAGCCGCGGACTCAGGTTGAATTTTGGACTGATCGAAAATATTACAAGAATGTAGTCAAGATTACGACGGAGATTGGCGTGCAGTGGGGCTCGGAGCGCCAAAAGCGCGCGCGCGTTAAAAAAGCTCCGTATATTCGGGTGCGAAAGATTTGTGCTGGAAAATTTCGACGTTATGCCGGCTGGACTAAGAAGGACTATTTAAAGAATTGGCAAATTACATTAAATGACTTAATTTTGAAAAATATTGGTGGTTTTTTCGGTTTTTCGGCGGGTATCATACAGAGTTTTTTGCGGTTATTGTTGCCGATGTTGCGACCGGATGTGATTTTTTTGAAAGGCGGTTTCGTTGGCTTGCCAGTGGGGTTGGTGGCGCGTTTCCTCAGAATCCCTTACGTTGTGCATGAGTCGGATATGGTGCCAGGTTTAGCGAATCGAATGCTGATGGATCATGCGGCGGTGATTGCTACCGGTTGGGACGAGTTAGGTAAAATTACGGATCGCCCGGTAGTGACGGTGGGAATTCCAGTTGCGCCAGAGTTCAGAGAAGTGAATTCGATTCGGCAAAAAAGCTTGAAGAAGGAATTTGGCTTTGCCGAGGATAAGCCGCTGGTTGTGGTGACGGGAGGAAGTCAGGGAGCGGAGAATATTAACTTGGCGGTGCGAGAGATTTTGCCGGAAATGTTGAATTTTACGAGCGTGGCCTTGGTGGCGGGGCGTAAACACTATGAAGATATGGTGAGCTTGAAGCGTTTTGAGGTGTGGGAGCGGGCTCGATTAAAGTCGAATTTTCGTATGTGGGAATTTAATTCGGAAATGGACAAATTATTAGGGGCAGCCGATGTGGTAATCAGTCGAGCTGGGGCAACTACAATTGCAGAGTTAGCAGCCTTAAAGAAGGCAGTGATTTTGGTGCCGTTTGAGCGCTTGCCAGGTAGTCATCAGCTGAAAAATGCTGAAAGGCTAAAGGAGGATAATGCGGTGGTTATGGTTACTGATCAAAGAATGTCGCAAAAACCAGGTATCTTGTTAAATGAAGTGCGGCATTTAATTCGTGCGCCACGTGAGCGGCAGGTTTTAGCGGAGAATTTGCATAAAACTGCTAGATTGGATGCGGCTGAAAAGTTAGCGGATGTGATTATTGATGTAGCAAATGAGAAAACTGATAAGTATAAGAAGTAAGAGGGTGAAATGCGTGGGCGAAAACAAAATGAGCGGCTGAAGTCGGGGCGTACAATTGTGGCAGAGCTTGAGCAGGCGGTACCTACTTCAGATCGAATTGAGGAACATAAAAAAACTGAGCGCAAGCATCGGTTTCTGGCGTTTTTGTTCGTTTTGATGTTTGCTGGTGTAGGAATAGTCGGATATTTGACTATTTCTGATTTTTATGGTAAAATGTTGGAGGAAAGACGAGAGGCGAAATCGCCATTGACGTATGATCCGGAAGCTACAATTATTGATGAAGACAATCGGGAACGGATTTCGCTGCGCACGAAAGAATATATCGGGAGATTGGAGCAGGATCTGCAGGATTTGGGTTACAAGGTTGAAAAAGTGACTTTACCGACAGGCCTGATGCGGACGCTATATGTTGATGTGGTAGGGAAGACTCTATATATTAAAGTAAATCTAGATCGGGATACAGCCGTTACGGCGGAAGATGCGGCGAGGATGATGGAATATTTAGACGCACGGGATTTGCACCCAGAATATGTTGACGTGCGCGTGGAAGGGAAGGGTTATTATAAGTAATGGGGAATGAACTATAATGTAATATAAGTATAATTTGTCAAGGTTTGAGGTGAATAGGATTTGGGAGGTGGTTGAAGAACGAGTAATATTTTGCGACATGGCTGGTTAGACTTGATCGTGAACTCCTCAAAGCCGTTAAAATGGTCGATTTAGGATCGGTAAAGAGTGATTCTAGTTCGGGTTTAGTTCGGGTACTCGGCAGAGGGAAAAATCGAGTTATGGATGAGGCCGGTCTTTTGAGGTGCTGAGGAGATTAATGTTGGTGTAAAACAGATTAGTAGGTAAGGGAAGTAGCGAAATCCAAAAAAATGATTGAAAAACGGCTAGACGGGACCGCGCCAGTAGGCTGGAGGACGCATGGCTTGATCACCAGGTTTATTCCTCTGTAATGTCGTAAAATATGTATTGTGCGACATTAAAAATATATCAAAAAGATGCATATACATATGTCTTTTTTATACCTCCAATGATCTCTCATAGTCAATTTAGTATAATTTTGGTGGTAATACCCAATAATGTGCCTTTTGGAGATTTCAGAGGTTCATCCGGGCAAACTATGGAGAGTGAGGATATGGCATTGTGGTCTGAAGGGGATAGAAGCAATAATGTTAATTTTGTAGGATAGAGGGAACGATAGGAAGAAAAGATTGAGTAAGCTGATGGTGGTATTTTAAAGCTAATAGTTCCCTGTTTTCGATCTATTGAACGGCAAGGAGCAACTTTGATCAGAAATACCTTAGAAGGTGTCAAAACTTTGACACTGAGAAGTTTTTTGTCCAAATTTGGACATTCTAGCCATATTTGTCCAAGTTTTGACGAATGTAACAGTATATTATATATTATGTAGACGGTAAAGGCGGTCTGGAGATAGCGATTTTAGGCAATATGAATTAGCTTATCTTGTAATTGATCCTTGATCCAGAGAGTAAGGCTGGTATAGGCGGGGTCGCCAATGCAACCGGTAATGGCAGCGTGGTAGGCAGATTTCTTTTCGGAATTACTGCGGGGGAAGCCAGCAATAATTGGGATATATCCCAAGGCAACTGCGAGCTGATCGGTCACCACTCGGGCAATTCGGCCATTGCCGTCAAAGAATGGGTGGATACGAATAAAATTATAATGAAAGCTGGCTAGGAAGCGGCAGACCTCACTAATATTATGGGCTTCGACATAAGGCAGGCTATTGCAAAGGTTGCGAGCAAGACCATAAAGCTCGTTATAAACTTCTGCACCACCATGCGGAATATGGTGCAGATCTTCGTCTCCTGGGTTTCCGAAACGTACGTCGTGGCCTTTGGCACGGAGCTCGCCGGTCCTACGGTAGACACGCTTGAAAAGGGCGGTATGCATCTGTTGCCAGTTGGCTAGCCAATCACCTTCAGTGCGATTGCAAAGCAAGAAATGGATGTCGACTGGACGGCGTAATTCTTTGACAAATAGCAGGATAACGTCACTGAGACCTTTTTCCTCCCCGCTGCGCACTAATTTGTGTTCAGAATTGATCGAAAAACGTCTGCCACTTTTATATTCGGGTGTTTTGCGGTATTGTCGCCAGAGAACTTTGGCAGCGTCTTCCATGGCGATTTCATAGCGTTCATTAGTGCTAGTCATCGTCTTGATGCTCCAAGTCTGTACTTTCTTTGACGATGTCGGACAGCATCGCCTGTAAGAGTGCCGCTTGCATGGCACCGATTTGGTCGCTTTCGTTCCCTTTCTTTTTGGGTTTGAGAAATACTTTAATGTTGAGTTTAGAGATAGAATTTTTTAAATCGTCTTTTGAGATTACAAAATTTGCCCCATTGTTATTTTTGGCCCAGCTTGGGTCTTGGTGACTGGTTTCAATTAGCTCAATG
The DNA here is from genome assembly GCA_947565505.1 of uncultured Candidatus Saccharibacteria bacterium. Taxonomy (GTDB): domain Bacteria; phylum Patescibacteriota; class Saccharimonadia; order Saccharimonadales; family Saccharimonadaceae; genus Nanosyncoccus. The sequence goes on from CANOGH010000001.1 coordinate 7,419, forward strand.
GTGCCCCGTGCGCTGAGGGTGTTAATTGCATTTTGAACGATCTTGAGAATATCATCTTTACCACCAATCATAATATCTGGTTGACCGTCAAGGCTGTATTCTTCAGATTCGTAAGCTAGTTTAGTATCAGGAGTTTTGATGACGACAATGTCTGGATGTTCATCGGCTAGAGTCATAAAACCGACTGGTACCGGCCCGAGTGGCATGCGCACATAAGCGATATCTCCAGGCTGCATGAAACCTTTTTTAACTAATTCTTTATGTACAAAATAAATTGTCTTGGCAAAACGGACACGCGAAAGCGGCCCTTCATTGAGCAGGAGGATAGCAGCGGCAAGTTCATAAAGATTCATGTTTGTCCTAATTTAGTCTTATTTACTATTATATAACGAGAAGTATATTTATGTTGTTGTGGAATTTACAACAATTAAGTGAAGGTTGTTTTTTTGAGAGTGGGTTGCGGCGTGGTTCCTTGACACTATGCCAATTTACAGGATATTTTGTGAGTTGTGGTTCCCAGGCTTTTTATTTTTCTATTGACAAATTTTATAATCTGTGATATAATGGAAGGATATGGCTATTTTTTAGGCCTATTTTTGTTGAAATGACGGTTTGGTTTGAAACTTCTTTTGTTCTGGTTCCCTGGGGTGGTTTTGGGATTAGGCGCAGGCTTGTCTTCTGCTGATGTACCGGTTTTTATGGGAGTATTGTCCGATGTCTGGCTCTGTTTGGCGATGAGTTCGCTAAGGTTAGCCAAGGTGGCGCGATCATCTTTGCCCTCAGCGGAATTGGGCGACAGTTTAAGCTTTTTAAAATCAGCTTGCGGAGTGGGGTCTGGACGATACTGAAAATTGCTATTAACTGGTGGTAAATTGGGAATAAACGGCCTTTCAGCGCCGCTAGTTCCCTGCCCGGCTTGACGACCAGAATCAGAAAGTTCTTGTTTATACTTGTTGGCACCTTCGATAGTTTCACGAATCTCTGCTTCAATTTCGGCTTTAGGACGAGCATTGACGCGGCGGGAATACTCCACAATTTCGTCAAAATTGTCTTCTGGAGTTTTTGGTAGAGCTAAGGTAGTAGCAGAAAAGGCGGGGGCTTTTTCGCCGGCAATGATCATGGAAATGACGAAGTGGCGGTTATTCATTTGGATGAGGTCGGACTGGTCGAAGATAGGTTCAAATTGTTTAGAGAGGATCGGCGCATCGTCAGCAGAAACGCGGAAAGAAATGGTGGTACCAACGTTACCGAAAACAGCATCTCTGACTGATTCTGTCATTTGAGAAATGTACTGGTTGGCTACAGTGAGATTTAAGCCATATTTTCTGGCTTCAGACAAGATTACGGCGAAGGAGTCAGTCGCGAAGTTCTGGAACTCGTCCACGTAGAGATAAAACGGACGACGATCAGCGACATCGGGGATATCACTGCGGCTCATGGCGGCTAGCTGCACTTTGGTAACAATGAAGGCGCCGAGAATTGCGGCATTATCTTCGCCGATTAGCCCTTTAGAGAGGTTAACTGCTAGAATTTTACCTTCGTCCATAATCTTGCGAATATCAAAGCTAGATTTTGGCTGTCCGATGATATTTCGAATAATAGGGTTGGCGGTAAAGGCACCGACCTTATTGAGCACTGGTGCAATACTTTCATTGATCTGCTTTTCATTCCATTGACCAAACTCGTGTTTCCAGAATTGTAACACGGTTACATCTTGGCAGTAATCGAGAGTTTCTTTGCGGAAGTCTTTATCAGTAAGCAGTCTGGAAATATCAAGTAAAGTGGTTTCGGGCCGATCTAGCAGGGCGAGTAGAGTATATCTTAAGATGTGTTCAAGTCGTGGGCCCCAAGAGTCGCCAAACATGCGTTTTAGCACGCCAATAACTTCCGAACAGACGTTGGGCTTACGGGAAGGGTCACTAAGTTCAAGGGGATTAAAGGCTACCGGATAATCAATATCGGAAGGGTTGAAATAAATGACATCCTGAATGCGGCTTTTGGGCACGAAGCGGAGATTATTGGTGGCGAAGTCACCGTGAGGGTCGACAATACAATATCCTTGATTATAAAAAACGTCAGATAGGGCAAATAACTCGAGCATACCACTTTTACCAGCACCAGTTTGTCCGATGATATAGACGTGACGAGAACGATCACGACGCAGTAGCCCAAATTGGTGATTAATTCCACGAAAATTGGTTAGACCGAAGGCGGAAATGTTTTCATCGTGTTGCGGGTCGCCAATAATTAATGGTAATTTTGCGGGAGGCTCGGCGGTTTTAGACGTAGCCCAGACGATGTTAGGAGTTTCTACACTGGTATGCGGGAGGTGATAAACGCTGGCGAGCTCAGAGATATTAAGGATGAAGCCATTATCTGCAAATTTACGAAGTTTGAAGTCATCAAGGTCTTCCATTTTAAAACTACCACCTGTAAGCTTGAAACCGTTCAGGTTAGTGGAATTGTATTGTTTAAACGTGCCGACTAGGGCTTGCATGTTGAGCTTGGCGTTGATCTGGTCCTTACCAAGATAGGCAAGCCGAATTTTAACCTCGTAGCCTAATTTGGTGGCTTTTTCTTCAGCTTTAGCAATACGGGTTTTGTCGCGTTCGGAAAGTTCAACTTTCTTAGCGTTTTCGCCGCTGCCGCCAGTAGGAGGGGTAAAGAGCGCGCCAAGAGCTTCTATGATCCAAGTCCAGTCGATGCCTAGTCCACCAATATTAATGAGTTTCTTGCCACTTTTAACTCGTTTCACCCACTTGTCCGTAGTGTTTTTGTGCCAATCATCCGGTATCGGCCGGGTAAGAATTTGGATCCATAGTTCTTCAGAGTTGTCTGCGTCTAGTTTTGCTAGAGTTCCGGTGATACCGGCCAATGGGTCAACCTCAAAAGTGTCAAAGGTTTTAATTGGCAAGGCTTCATTTTCGGTTAGGCTAAGTTCGGCTGAATAAACTGTGGGATACTTTTCGCGATCATCAATGTAGTCATCTTGTATTTTGTAGATTTGAACAGTAGGGTATTGGGCATAGATTTGCCCTTCTACGAAGCTTTGGAGGATTTTGGGCACCCAGACGTAGAAGCGAATTTGTCCAGCAGTAGAGACAATTTCAAAACTGAGATGTTCCTGTACGCCGTTAGAATTTTTGAGCTCTGCTTTATCGCGTAGAATACCGTGGAGGCTGGCAAAGAGTTGCTCGGCGGCTAGTTCCTTTTTGTCGTTGGCGCGCGGAATTTCCAACATCAAAAGTACTGAATCCACATTCAGTACTTTGAGACGGTTTAATTTTTTGTAATTACGATAACTGAGGAATGCAAAAAGCAGGACAATTGGAATCCAGACGACAGGCATTAAGAGAAAATTGATAATTTGTGTAAACATACAATCCTATTTTATCATAACTTGAGTAAAGTTACTACTTAGGTAATTATTGGGCAGATTTTGCTAAAGTGTAGTAATCTTTGTCAACTTTATCAAACAGTTTCTTGTTCTGTAAATTTAACAGCACGGTGGTTTCCTTAACTTTGCGAGCGTGTAGTACACGTTTGACAATTTCTTCGCGGCTAAGTGGCTCGCCGGCTTCTTTGAGAATATTGGCGATGATGTCAGAAACGGTACCACGAGCGTAGCCCCAAGAACTAAGGGCGTAAATTCCGCGGCCAATCAAGACGAATCGAGAATCCTTAATTAATTCGTTATGGATCGCTTGCACGGTGACGTTTTTGCGCTTAAAGTTGGACTGCGAAATAGCCTCGGCGATTTCTGAGAAATGCATCGGCTCTTTCTTGGACTCTAGTACTACGAAGATTTTGTCACGAATGTTGCGTGGGTTAACCGTTGGCCATTTTGACAAGCCCCACAGGCCGTTGAGGGTGGCTAGCTGCTTAGAAATGGAAGCGGTAGCTTTAATGTGATCAGGGTGCTCATAATCTAGCTTTGCGTCTAGCTCGTCAATTGTCATCGGAGTTTTATTAGCCTTGATAATTTCGACAATTTTAGCGACGCGTTCTTTGATAGTTTTCTCGTCACCATACTCAGCGATTCCGACAGTCGAGTAGAAGAGATCGTTTTCATCGATGACGGTTAAGTTCTTTGAAATTGATCCAATAAAAACTAGGTTGGCTTTTTCAACTGGGGTAGCGATGCGACCGTAAATGCGATCGGCTAAATCGGTAGTGCGAGAAAGTCGGCCAAGCTCTGTTAAATTGCGGATAATTAATTTTTCGGCGGCACCAAGATCTGGAATCTGTTCTTCGTCGGCGCCAATCCGTAAGCGCACGAGAATAGCTTTTTCGAGTTGGCGTACGCGTTCGCGTGTAATGTTGAGTAATTCACCGATTTGTTCTAAAGTTTCTTTTTGGCCAGAGAGACCAAAGCGGCGTGCGATGATTTCGCGCTCGCGATCTTGCTCGATAATGCTCAAGCTACCTTTGATGGCTTTATCGATGATGCTGGCATTTTGCTCCATTAGGATTCCCTTCATGTCCACCCGGTTAATTTAATATTTCTACTTATATCTATCATAGCATAATTATATAGTGATGTCAATGACTTTTCTTTAGATTTTCTAGCTTAATTATATCACTTATTTGCTAAAATTGATAAATTTTGAAAAAATGATTATGGTTTGGTTTGCTCTTATCGTTTTTGTTTGGGATTTCTTGTAATTATAAGTAAAGATTAGCTAGTTTTACTTAGATTTACAAAAAAGCGTCAACTGCGTGACGAGTCTTGTTAGGGTGTGTATATGATTTTATCAAGTCCCTATAGTTCTATTATATCACACATTATGTAAAAATGCAATAGTTTTTGTGAAGATTTTTAAAAATGGTAAAAAAGTTGAAAATTTTGATAAAACGTGTCTTCTAGATGAACTCGTGAAGACAAAAAGTTGAATATATAATACTGTTCATGAATTGCACCTTGAGAAATAATAAAATCATATTCAATCTTCTTTATTTTCTTTCTAAGCTCCTTAGCTTGTTTTATTCCTGTTTCATTTAAGTCCTCATCTTCTCGATTATGCAAACTATATAAATTATGATTTACTTCTCCATGCCTTACTAAATATAGCTTCATTTATTCACACCTATAATCTTTTTTCATATATAAAAGCTCTTTCACTTGATACGTTTCCTAATTTGCCATGCTCTTGATTTTTAACAATGGTTTCATAGATTTTTTCGCACCCACAATTTTCATAAAACTTAAAATTACATGATTCATCTGTTAATATTTTTAGATTTTTAATATTATCTTTTTTTGCTAACTTAAATACTTCAAGTAATAATTTTTTTCCAATGTTTTTTCCTCTATAATTTTTGTCAACTATCAGTATAGAAACTTCTCCATCAAAATGATTTTCTAATTCTTTAGGTAAATAATCATAATTGTTTTCATAAGTCTTTAAAGCCTCTAAATCCTTAATATCTTTACTTTTGTATAATTTATTTTTAATAATTGTGTAAAATCTCTTTTTCAATAAATGTTTTTTAGAATTACTTTTTGAATATCCACTAAATCCAATTAATTTTCTTCCATCCATATAGGTAATAATTTTTTCGCTTTCTTCTAATATTGTAAATAGATCGATCCATGCACAAATATTACCTGTTGCGCCACATTCTTCTTTGCCTAAATCCCATTCATCTGCAAGAAGTTTTACCGCCTGTTTCATTTCTGAATAATGCATATACTTCTCCTAATTCTCTCATCTAGTACGCTCTTTATATCTTTTAGTTCAAATTTATATTTTTGACCATTTTTATTAACTTCATCTAAAAACATATCCTAAGGCCTTGCCTATAATTTATTATCTCCATATAAAGCGATATATGCAACTGTTTTTTCTCCTGTTTCACTAAAATCCTGATATTTCATCATATAACATTCCTTCTGGAGTATCATTATATATTTATCTTTCATAAATGCCTTCCTCAGGTGCCAGGCGAAAACGAGTTGCATAGGGGATTGCGAGTTGCTTATTAGAAGGTGTGAAAAATTTTAATGAAAAATAGTTAAAGTACCAAAATAGTAGTAATATTACTACCTTTTTGGCGTAAAAACCGCTTTATGTATTGACTTTTTTAATGAAGTGTGGTATAATGGAAGTGAGAGGGTCTCTAAGCTTTTGCCTTGGCAGTTTTCTTAGTCGTAGATTTTTTGGTTTTAGCGGTAGTTTTAGAGGTGGACTTTTTCGTGGTTGCACTTTTGCTTCCGGTTTTTTTGGTGGTGGTCTTCCTGGCTTTCTTGGTCGTACTCGCTGTTTTGGTGGTTTTCTTGGTTCCCTTCCCTTTCCAGCCACCTTTTTTCTCTTCTAGCATTTGCTTGGCTTCTTCGAGGGTGATTTTCTTGGGGTCTTGGTCTTTGGGGATTTTGACATTATTAAAACGCCCTGGCCCTTTGACATATGGTCCGTAAGCGCCATTAATAATCATAATCTCGTCCCAATCGGCGATGATCGTAGCTAGTTTTTCTTTGTAGAGTTTTTCGGCGGTTTTAAAGTCAATAGTGTAGGGGTCGTAATCTTTAATTTGAATATTATATTTTCCAGCTTTAAGATATGGTCCGAAAGGTCCACTTGAAGCAATGATGTTAACCCCATCTTTAGTATTACCCAAATCTCTCGGTAGGGCAGGCATGGCTAGTTGTTCTAGCGCTTCTTTCAGGGTGACAGTTTTTTCGGTTTTGCCTTTGGGCAAGGGTGCGAATCGAGGTTTTTCTCCGCTGGATTTTTCATTATCTCCTAGCTGGATAAATCCACCATTACGACCGGTTTTAGCATAGATGGGTCGACCGGTTTTGGGTTCTTTGCCGAGTTCCCGGGCGTTATTGTACCTAGCGGCTTCATCCGATTTGAGTACTTCTTTTTGGAAGGGTTCATAAAAGTCTCGGAGCATTTTTACGCGTTCTAGTTTGTGTTCGGCGATTTTGTCCAGGTCTTCTTCGATGTTGGCAGTAAATTGGTAGTCAACGATGTTGTTAAAATTGTCAACCAAGAAGCCGGCCAATAGTTCTCCGATAGGAGTTGGTAATAATTTACCTTTGGTGGCTCCAGTTTTTTCGGTGACGATTTCGCGTTTGATTTTGCCACGTTTGAGACTGAATTCAATTACTTCGCGAGGCTCACCTTCGGAATCACCCTTAACCGCGTAGCCTCGGGTTTGAATGGCGGACATAATGGTGGCATAGGTGGATGGGCGTCCGATTCCGAGTTTTTCTAGTTCACGCACTAGTGAACCTTCGGTGTATCTTGCAGGTGGTTTAGCGAAGTTCTGTCTCGCAATAATTTTGGTGGATTTAAGCTGATCCCCGGCGGTTAGTGCTGGCAATTCTTCTTCCTTGGTGCGACCAGTCACTTTGAGAAAACCATCAAACACAATCACCTCGCCCTTAGCTTCAAAAAAGTAATCGTCGGTGGTGCTAGTGGCGATCTTAATGGTGGTTTTTTCGGTTTTGGCGTCAGCCATCTGGGTAGCTAGGGTACGATTCCTAATTAATTTATATAATTTCTTTTCGTATTCGGTTTTGCCAGCCACTTCTTGTTCGATATGGGTGGGACGAATTGCTTCGTGAGCTTCTTGGGCGCCGGCAGATTTGGTCTTAAAATTGCGAGTTTGCAGATAATTTTCACCAAAATTGGCTTTGATGTAGTTAGAAGCTTGCGCGATAGCTTGTTTAGAGAGGTTGAGGCTATCCGTACGGTGATAAGTGATTAATCCGGCTTGATAGAGCGACTGCGCGGCTGACATGGTAGTTTTGGCAGAAAAACCCAATCTAGAGTTAGCTTCAATTTGCATGCTTGCGGTAGTGAATGGTGGGCTGGGGCGTTTGACTCCAGGAGATGTGACGACATCGGTAACGGTATAATTGGCGCCTACAAGAGAATTGAGGTAACTTTCGGCGCTTTTTTCGTCTTTAAAGCTGTGATTGAGAGTGGCTGGAACTTGGTCTTCCTCTGTTTTATAGAATTCGCCAGTAACTTTAAAAGTAGATTTGCTAGCGAATTTTTCGATCTCATGTTCCCTTTCAACGATGAGCCTGAGAGCTGGTGATTGTACGCGACCGGCTGAAATTGCGCCAGGAACTTTACGGCGTACTACACCTGATAGGTCGTAACCTACGAGCATATCAAGAGTTTGCCTGGCTTGTTGCGAATGCACCATGTCCATGTCAACTTTTCTAGGGTGCTGGATAGCATCTTCAAGCGCAGGTTTAGTAATTTCGTGAAAAGTGATGCGATTGGTAGATTGGGGTAATTTCAAAACTTCAATCAAATGCCAAGAAATAGCTTCACCTTCGCGGTCTTCGTCAGTTGCGAGCCAAATGGTGTCAGCGGCGCTGGCAGCTTTTTTGAGTTTTGCAATAATATCTTTGTGTCCTGGGTCAATTTCATAAGTCACGTCAAAGGTTTCTTTGTCGACTTGGGTATCTTTACGAATATGGCCTACGGAAGCCAGTACATGAAAATCTTTACCGAGATATTTCTCGATGGTGTTAGCTTTGGCAGGAGACTCGACAATTACTAAATTCTTTGACATCTATTTTATTATAGCACGGTTGTCAAGGATTAAAAAATTGGATTTTTTGGGAACTTGAAATGGAAAAGACTATACGGCGGCTGTCTTTTGATGGCTAAAGGCGATGTTTTAACTGAAGACGAGAGCACTCTCACGATTCCGGTACTTTTGCTTAATATGATTGTTCGGACGGTTAACATAGAACGAGTTCTGCATGCAGCATATTTAGCTCATTGAGTATACTGGATTGATATTTAATAAAACGCATAGTTTAGCTTTTCATATTGTATGATACATTGCAAAAGCTATGAGATTTGACATTTTTGAGTAGTACAGTGTTCGTTTAGGTCTTCGAACTCAATGGTGAGGTGGCTGATTTGCTGTTTGGCGAGTATAGAGCTAATTTGATGTTTGAGTTTAGCATTTGGTTGAGGAGTGATGACATGAAGGGTGGCGCAGTGATGAACGCCATCTAGACTCCAAATATGTAAATGATGAATGTCTTTAATGGTGGAGATTTCTAATAACTGTTTCTTAATTTTGGCTAATGAAATATTGGCGGGAGTTTTTTCGAGAAAGACTGCAAAAATTTCGTTCAGATTAACGAGAGCGTGCTTCAAAATAAAGAGTGCTACTAAAATTGAAAGAATGGGATCAAGGTAAGTAATATCTGTAAGGCTCATAATAATAGCTCCGGCTAACACGACAGCCCACCCTAGAACATCTTCAAGCATGTGGAGGTTGACGGATCGTTGGTTAAGCGAGTTCTTATCTCGAGTAATATAGGTGGCAATTAGGTTTACGATTACGCCTATGATGGCTAGTATAGTCATGCCGCCATAGTTAATAGGTGCTGGATTCAGAAGGTGAACAACGGCATTGTAAATTACGAAGGTAGAGCCAATCAGTAAAATGAGCGTTGTAAGGAGTCCACCAACTAACGAATAACGAATGTAGCCGTAAGTGTAATATTCGTTGGGGTGTTTGGTGCTCTTTTTTTCGAAAAAGTATGCCAGACCAATACTGATGGCGTCACCAAAATCATGGACTGCGTCAGACATAATTGCGGTGCTACCAGTGAAGGATCCACCAATAAACTCATAAATTGAAAAACCAAAGTTAAGCAGAAACGCTAATAGAATTTGATGTTGGGGTTGATGTGAATGTTTTTTAGACATAAAAATCCTTTATTTAAGTTATTGCTGGTTTAGCTCATCAAAAAGTCTCGCGAAAACTAGATGTGAGATTAAGATTTTATCAATATTTTATAAGAAAGGCTCAATAAATCATTGCCACCGACATTGTCTGAAATTCTAACTAGTATTAGTATAGTCCAAGTGTATTAAAAAAGCAAGTTGTTCGATAAAAGGCGATGTGCTGGGTATTTTTAATAGTTTATCGAGCTTATAGTTGTATTTTGAGAAGATTTTGCTATATACTAGTCGGTAGAGTGTAAGTTTGAGAGACTTCGCAGTCTAAAATTAGCGGATTTTAGTGGTGATAACGGAAGAATTAGACAGGAGGAGAAGGATTGTGGGGTCACTTGAGTGAAGGATCTTAGCGAAAGTAATGAGGTCCGGAATGGGTTCGCTCAATTAGCTTGAAAGACGGCATCTATGAGCACTGAGGATGAAGGTTCTTTAAGAATATCGAGGCTTCAGTGGCGAAAATAGTACGCTGGTGGAGCGTGGATTGAATGTAAAATGTGGAGAACTAGCGTGTTTTCATGAGAAGCCGCAAGCGCTTGGCGGCGCATAGATCTCGTGCGCAAGATTAAGGGTGGCGTGGAGCAGCTATGGTCGGACATGTGTATTGGTGATATTAGAGGAGGATACATGTCTGAATAAATGACGAGGACGAAAGATGACTTGAGGTTTTCCTATGAGGCGGAGGATTAGCACTTGTCATGCTGGGTGAGTGAAAATAGCTGCAAGGTGGAAAATAGCCTTAAAACATAGTAAGGGTCATAAAGCCACAAAGCCCCAGAGGGAGTGCAGGTAAGGGTGGGCATCACCTGACTATGGTCCTCTGGGGCTATGTAGCCCTACAACACATCGTCGTTCGACTCCGGATAGCTCCGGAAGCGCGACCCACCTCACACAAACACGGGGCCCGCCGGTTATAGGGATTGTAATGCTTTTGAAAGATTCCCTAAAAGTGGAGGTAGTACTTACAGTTTGCGACATTAAGAAGAAATCGCAAACCCTAGGGGTTTCAAAAGCACACAATTATCTATTGCCTAATCGAGACTAGACAATAGCAATTTGTTTTTTTAGGTACAGTTGGAGTCTGTTTAACTCTAACTAATAAGCATTATAGCACACGGAGGATTAAATGTCAATACTTTTTTCAGACTTTTTTGCAAAAAACAATGAAATTCGACCCCAAGAAGCGGAATTTACAGAGGTGTTAGAGTCCATTGCGCTAACGCCTAAAACATTATATTTTTATGGAAAAATTCCCCAAAAGAGGGTTAAAACGGTAGCAATTGTGGGTACACGAAAGTTTACTAAATATGGCGAAAATGTGGCTTACCAGTTGGCTTATACATTAGCGAAATGTGGGGTGGTGGTGATTTCGGGATTGGCTTACGGGATTGATTCAATTGGCCACCGTGGGGCTCTGGATGCGGGCGGAGTGACTTTGGCGGTTTTAGGAACGCCGATTAACGAGATTTATCCGCGAGAGCATCGAGGTTTGGCGGCAGAGATTGTTGAGAAGGACGGAGCGGTTATTAGCGAATTGGCTCCAGGAGAAAGTTATTATGCTAAGACCTGCTTCTTGCGGCGAAATCGTATCATTGCTGGATTAGCGGATGCAGTGATCGTGGTGGAGGCGGCGGAGAGGAGTGGATCTTTAAATACTGCTGCGCACGCCGTGGAGCAGGGTAAGGAGGTGTTTGCGGTGCCAGGAGATGTGACTAGGCCGATGTCACGGGGTTGTAATCGCCTGATTGCGGCTGGGGCTTATGTTTGTTCTGGGGCGGAAGATGTTTTGGCGGTATTATTTCCAGAAAGGGTAAGCTTGGGTCGAGAGAAGGATGAGCGTAAGTTTAGGCGAGCTAGTTCCTCTAAGAGGCGGATTATTCAGGATAAAACTTGTCATGATGGTAATGAGTTTAAGGGCAGGGTATCGGATACGAAAACTGAAGCTAGCACAATATCATGTTCTACTGCAAAATCAGTTAGTTATGAGTGCGATGCTAGTGAGGCTGACCAAATTAGGCCTGAGAGCCACGAAAATGCCCTTTTGGGGCATACTGTTACAAAAGCTGGGCATAATCAATGTCGGAGTAAACAGGCCTTGCAGGATAAGCAAAAGGTGGCAAAAACGGCGATTTCGCATCGATCTGGGCGGGATATTGGAGCCTTAGCTATGGCGTCGCAACAACAAAAACCTCAATTATCTCAGCTACTTACTGAATCTGGATCTGATAAGAATCTAGAAGCTGAGAATTTTCAGGATAATTTGGATCCGGAAAAGCTGATTTTGAAGGAAATACGCAGCGGCAAGCGTGGTAGTGAAGAGCTGTTTCAGGGTAGTGGGTTGGAGATTGCTGATTTTAACCGTTTGTTGATGACCTTGGAGTTAAATGGCCAAATCAGGACGACGGATGGGTTGAACTGGTATTTGGCGCAATGAAGTGGTGGTTATATATAGGTAATTTGGAGATTATGGTTTGCGCAAGGTGGTTAAAGCCCATGATGACATGGAGACGTTATGGCTTTTCTAATAATCTTATTAACTGTCCGGTATGACAAGCTGCTAGTTAAATTCTTCTAATTAGTGCAGAGCGTGTCTGAGGCGTGTTATTCGGCTGCTTAATTGTATAAAATAAAATTAACTAACTGAAGATCTAGGATACATCTCTTTTTTGACTATTTCCAGTTGGCTGAATACTGTCGTAGCCATTGAATAAATAGATCTGGAATAGGGTTATTTTTGATTTTCCGGTCGCGTTTCATTACTTGTAGGCGTGCGAGTGAAAAAATAATCTTGCTTGTTTTTTGTGTCGATCCTTAAGAAGATAAGGTGAAGCGAATCGAGGCCTATCCTGTTCTGCGACGTTGCAGAATGATCCTGTAAGAAAAATTGATTCTCGAAAGCAATGGAGCGACCGATTGCGGGAGCAATCTGCCAGAGTTTACTCTGAGAGTGTTGAGCTTGAGTAGTAAAAGTAATGGAAGAATGGGACTTTATTCTATCTCTTTGGAGAAAAACCGTTTTAGCGCAAGATGCTAAGGCTGACATTAATTTATTAAAGTGAGGTTGGAAATGAAGGGATTTTTAATTTGATGGTTTTTGTGTTATAATGACACTATGAAGATGTGTCTCAATACTGCTGGTGAAGTGTGTGAATTACGACTAAACAAAGAGGTGTATTTTTTTGAGGATAAAATGCATTTAGCGGAAAAGATTTTTAGTTTTATAGAGGAAAAGTTGACTGATTGTGGTGCGAATTGGCAAGATATTACAGAGATCGAGTTTTTTACTGGTCCAGGTTCGTTTACTGGGTTGAGGATTGGGGCGGCCGTAGTGAATGCCGTGGCTGATTGCCTCGGCATTCCCATTTTGGATCAAAATGGTCGGCAACACAAAATTGTGTTGCCGGACTACGGCCGCCCCGCACGTATCTCTACGCCGCGAAAATAAATTATCTAAAAACGAAGTCCTCTGTGCTGGACTTCGTTTTTGCTGGTGAACGTTAGTTTAACACAGTACTCAAACAGATTTCAAGGAATGCACTACGGTATTTACGTTCAGTTACACGTTAGTTTAACACAGTACTCAAACCTCAAATTAGTTTAAGTATCATGTTAGAACGATTTTACACACAACAAAACAATCGCTAACGTGTAGCTGATGAGTATAATTGTACTTCTAATATCGTTACTTAGCAAGTAGGGCTTTTAATTCATTAATTATTTACTATTGTGGTTAGGGGTATGGCTAAGATACTAATTACATTTACAACTTTAAGTAGTTGTTGCTAGACTTAGGCTTGGAGAGTTAGAGACTCGGATAATCTTGCTGATTAGAGAATCTTGGATCTAATGATATATACGACTAATTCTCTCCACCAAAACCCTAGCCCAAGTCTTGCATTGTGCTTATACTATCATTGTATCACAGATTTGGTAAAAAGTCAATAGGAAAATCATTAATTAGGTGTCATCTCGTGGTTAACACGCCTCATCTTTGGAAAAAAGAATTATTTTAATGCAACGCATTGAGCATAAAAGTTCATTATAAAAAACAAGACTCAGCTGGTAAGAAAAATGTCAACAGTTCATGAAGGAGACACTATGCTCATCCCTAAATGAGGAGAGTAGCATTTTGATGGGTGGTTGACAGAACTTTTATAGATTTTGGCAATTTATTTAACTTGATCGGCAAAATCTTTGACTTTATCAGTGTATTGTTTAAGGTTGGAGTCGGGCAGATAGCGGTTGACCGCATCGTCAACATCGTCTGGTTGAATAATGCCGAAGGTTAGTAGGAGGAAAATAAAAATTCCAACCGTAAAGGCAACGGAAAGTAAAGAAAGCAAGATTTTGATGGGCCAAAAGACGGTTTTAAGGGCCTTAAACACTAAAATGAGAATCATGACCCCGATGACGGCGGCTACAATCCAAACCCAGCTAGGCAGGGTGGCGAAATCAATCTTTTCAAGGTTGTTAAACATTATTTTTCTCCTATAAAATTATTAATTTTAGAACAAATTTGAGAAAGTAACGTGGGGAGAGCAGTTTTTTCGTCTGTCGTGAATTTACCAAGTACGAATTTAGTGTCACCGAGTCTTTGACGAATAGCCGGATTATTGGTGCCTAATCTGATTCTGGCAAAATCACTAGTTTTGAGAGCTTGAATGATGGATTTGAGACCGTTGTTGCCACCCGCAGAACCTTTAGCGCGGTAACGTATGGTACCGAAGTTGAGATCGAAGTCATCGCAAATGACTAGGATATTTTGTAGCGGGATTTTGTAGTATGCTACAAAATCCCGCACGGCGCGCCCCGAATTGTTGTAATAATCTTGGGGCTTGATAAAAAAAGTGTCATCAAGATTATTTTTAAAATAGGGCGCACCGAACCGGGGATTTTGCCACGCAAAATCCCCAACTTTGGCGTAGTAATCAAGTGCTAAAAAGCCAAAGTTATGTCTTGTGAAATTATACTCATTTCCGGGATTGCCTAACCCTATGATGAGTTTCATGATTCTTTAAAACCTTCATGTATCTTGTCTAAAAGTTGTTTATTTTTTACTTTGAGTGTGCGTAGTCTCTGGATGTTTTCAGTAGCGTAGCGATAGGTCGGCATAAAGCGCATGACAGTTTTTTTGAGGCGTACAGGACTCAAATAAAAACGGTTTTTTGCACTAATGTGGCGGATATTCTCTCGGACGGTAGCATTAGCTTGATCGAAGTGTTGCTGGTGTTCGTTGATGAAATTGCGAGCACTTTCTTTAATTACTTTGACTTGAGCCTTAGATTTACTATTGTTAATGGCGAAAATTTCAAAACTTTCAAATAGACGCCAAAAAAGTTCATTATACTCGTTGATCAGGTGATTCTGATTTAAGAAATCAAATAAACGGAAGGCAATATAGAGATGGTCAATGGCGATATCTTTGTCGGATTTTTCTGACCACGTGTCAGACATAACACTGTTGTCGTGTCGAATATAATTATAAAGCCGTTCGTTAACATAGTATGCGGTTTTACTGATGCAGAAATACGCAGAGCAAAAGTATGCGTCTTCATAATGCAGGTTTTCCGGGAAACGGATACAGTATTCATTAATTAGGGATTTCTTAAAAATTTTGTTAGTGGGCGCAAGATCCGTAAAGAAGATGAGGTTTTCATTAACTCCTTGGAGCCCGCTATATTTTAATGCGTAATAATTATCATCGCTAATCTTCATGTCGCGATGAGCTTGATAAATAATATTGATTTCGCAAATCGCTAAATCGGTGTCGTGATCGCTGATTGCCTGATACATCTTGGCACACATTTCTTCATCAAAGTAATCATCGCTATCACAGAAGAGTATATATTCAGCTTTTGCTTGGTCAATTCCAAGATTTCTAGCGATCGAAATGCCAGAATTCCTTTCGGTTTTTAGAATGCGAATATTCTGATTTTGCTTACTGTATTTTCGTAAAATATCGTTAGATTTATCCGTAGAGCAGTCATCTATACAAATGATTTCGATGTCTTTGAAACTTTGATTGATAAGACTATCTAAACAATGCTCAAGATATTTTTCGGTATTATAAACTGGTACGATAATGCTAATTTTTGGTGTTTTCATGATTTGCTTCCTGATGTTTTTTACGTTGATCTTCTAAGAGCTTGAGCCGTGTTTCCACGAGGTCGCTTTCTGAATATAATTCGGTGATAAGCTCAGAGATGAGTGCCTGCTTGCGGTAGGTGGGGAAAATAGTCAAATAGATATCTTTTAATTTACTACGAATGAGTAACTTGAGCTTTTGGCGCTTAATGTAAAGTTTGATGCTATTAATATTGTGATGGTTTAGAATATATTGTAACATTTCCCATTTGGGGGCATCAAAATAATTTTCAAATAAGATATGTTCGTTGTCGGCTTTTTGGAATTCTTCCTTAGTACGTTTGATAAAGTCTCTCAGAAGTTTTGGTTTAAGCCTTAAAAGATTCCAATAATAGGCGCCGAATTTGGCTGTTTCCATAATCGGACCAAGTTCTTCAAAATAGTGATATTTGCGTAAATATTCTTCGATGCTCTCATATTCGTAACAAACGTTCATTACTTTGCCGGGATTATTGACCGATGAAGACTCGTTATCAATGCGATAATGTAGAAAAGCTTCGGTTGTGAAGTAGGCGCGTTTGGCGGCGGCCCAAACTTTGAAGTTGAAACCGGTGTCTTGATACGAAGCTCCTGGTGTCGGCAAAAAACGGATATGGTTTTTATTCAAAAAGTCTCTCTTATAGATAGCTGACCAAATGGCGGGAGCTTGGAGGAAGATCCAAGTATGTCTTGCAGGGTCCACAACCTTACCAGCATCAACCGGATTGATGTAATAGAGCTTTTTATCGGTGTGGTTTTTGTTAGTGTAATAATTAGCGCGGACAACTTCTGCATCATTGATTTTTGCTAAATGGTATAGCTTTTCAAAAGCGTCTAAATCTATATAGTCGTCAGACTCGACAATGCCGATGTACTCTCCCTTGGCTTTTTCTAGTCCAAGGTTCATGCTGTCGCCGTATCCAGAGTTTGGTTTATCAACAACGACAATTCTTGAATCTCTTTCTTGAAAGTCTTTAATAATTTGTAGGGAATTATCTGTAGAGCCGTCGTTCAGACAGATAATTTCAATATCTTTAAATGTTTGATTAATAATGCTATTTAAACATTGTTTGAGATACTTTTCTACATTGTATATTGGTACTAGAACTGAGATTAGTGGATTGGACTTATTTTCTTTATGCTTGCTCATACTGCCTTAATTGATTAAGTTAATTGCTAGACTTATACTATTGTATCTTTTTGTAGATTAGCTAATGCACAAAAAGTAAGTAAGAAACAGAGCGAAACTCTTGATTCTTACTTACATTGTATCATATTTTAAGATAAATAAAGTTATATATCTTGAGATATTTCTGTGATGTTTCTGACTATTTTTTACAGACCACCTCATTAGCATGTACCCAACCCTCAACACTGCCGCCGTCTAGGTATTCGCCAGTGGTTGGGGCCACTCTCATGACTCCTCCTTTCTGGATATACGTATCGATTGGGTCAGTGATTAAATACTCCTGTTCTTTAGGGCCGAAGTTGTTCTGTTTGACGTATGAGACAATTTCTTGTAATAGTGCAGCTGACATTATGTATTTACTGACGTTAATTAAATTTGATGGGGCATTTTCTGGCTGAGGCTTTTCGACTATGGTACTTAGTTTTTCGTTCGTAACTGAGAGTACGCCGTATTTCCCTACTTGTTCTTGGGGTATTTTCACACCTAAAATGGCGGATTCGGTTTCGTCTTGCACGGATTTCATTAGTGATTCACTAGCTGATTCTCCGTGAGGATTCCAGATAAAATCGTCTCCCATAAATACTAGAACGGGTTCGTTAAGATTATATTCTTCTACCGCCATTGCTATTGGCACTGCGGTTCCGTATTTACCAGCGGGGTCTTGAGCTATATAGTGAACTCGGACATTCTCTGGTAGGGTTTTTGCTAACTTGAGTCGATCTTCTTTTCCTCTATCAATTAAGTATTGATTGAGCGCAATGTTATCTTGATAAAATGCCTTCACTTGGCACGGCTCAACGTTAGATATAATAATGTAAATATCTGTTACACCTGCTTGAATTAATTCCTGTACGGAATAATCGACTAATGGTCGGTTGCCAACTGGTAGCATTGATTTTTCAATTATTTTCGTAATCGGAAGTCTTCTCGTTCCCCAGCCAGCTACAGGAATAATAGCCTTTGTAATCATAGTTTCCTCGCTTTTTACTTCTTATAATTCTAGCACAGTCAGATGAATTTTGCTATATGTTTGGGCGATTTAAATTCGTTATAGCTGGCTTTGGAGAAATATTCAGGGGATTCTGTTGAAATAAATTTTATATTTATTTTTTTACCACTTTCCACTTTTGGGCTTCGGTGTTATTAACATTCCAAATTTCAATATTGGTATTGTTGGCGGTATTGCCACCTGATAGATCTAGGGCACGGCTAGGAGTACATAGTGATAATAATGTAATGCTACCATCTTCATTGCTTAGAGCCTTCCAACGCTGTGCGCAGGTGGAATTACGTGACCAAAGCTGGACGTTAGTACCTTGAGCTGTATTTCCATTGGTAATATCTAAGGATCGTCCTGTGGTGGGATTGATAACATAGTATGAGTCTGTACCGGAGTCGTAAGTGAATTGCCAATTTTGAGCCCAAGCGCCGTTAGTCTGCCAGAGTTTAATATTGGTGCCGTTTGCGTTAAGAGAATTGTGGATATCTACGGCTTTTCCGTAGTCGAGCTTACTGAGAATGTTATAGGTGCCATCAGCAATGGTTTTGCCAGTGTAGAGCTGCCATTTTTGAGCTTTACTACCATTGGTTTGCCAGAGTTGAATGTTGGTATTAGCGCTTGCTTCAGCGTTGAAGATATCGGCAACCATTCCAGGGGCGCAGGCTGACTCAAAAGTGAGGTAACCGTCACTTGTCTGATAGATTTTCCAGTGCTGGGCGCAAGTAGCGTTGTAGCTCCAAGTTCGGATATTAGAACCATTAGTGGTCCCAGCATCAAAGATGTCTAAGACGCGATTAGTAGACATATTGGTTAGCTTATAGTAGCTTGTGTTATTAACTTGCTCGATTTTCCATTTTGAGCTTTTAGCGTTCTTATCGGTAGCTAATTGGGCGTTGTTGGAAGCGTTTGTTCCGATGACGTAATTACTAGATATAGCTGATGATAGGGCGTATGTGCCGTTGGGGATATTGATTGGTGTGCCGGAAACCGGTTTTACCACTTTCCACTTTTGGGCTTCGGTGTTATTAACATTCCAAATTTCAATATTGGTATTGTTGGCGGTATTGCCACCTGATAGATCTAGGGCACGGCTAGGAGTACATAGTGATAATAATGTAATGCTACCATCTTCATTGCTTAGAGCCTTCCAACGCTGTGCGCAGGTGGAATTACGTGACCAAAGCTGGACGTTAGTACCTTGAGCTGTATTTCCATTGGTAATATCTAAGGATCGTCCTGTGGTGGGATTGATAACATAGTATGAGTCTGTACCGGAGTCGTAAGTGAATTGCCAATTTTGAGCCCAAGCGCCGTTAGTCTGCCAGAGTTTAATATTGGTGCCGTTTGCGTTAAGAGAATTGTGGATATCTACGGCTTTTCCGTAGTCGAGCTTACTGAGAATGTTATAGGTGCCATCAGCAATGGTTTTGCCAGTGTAGAGCTGCCATTTTTGAGCTTTACTACCATTGGTTTGCCAGAGTTGAATGTTGGTATTAGCGCTTGCTTCAGCGTTGAAGATATCGGCAACCATTCCAGGGGCGCAGGCTGACTCAAAAGTGAGGTAACCGTCACTTGTCTGATAGATTTTCCAGTGCTGGGCGCAAGTAGCGTTGTAGCTCCAAGTTCGGATATTAGAACCATTAGTGGTCCCAGCATCAAAGATGTCTAAGACGCGATTAGTAGACATATTGGTTAGCTTATAGTAGCTTGTGTTATTAACTTGCTCGATTTTCCATTTTGAGCTTTTAGCGTTCTTATCGGTAGCTAATTGGGCGTTGTTGGAAGCGTTTGTTCCGATGACGTAATTACTAGATATAGCTGATGATAGGGCGTATGTGCCGTTGGGGATATTGATTGGTGTGCCGGAAACGCTAAATTGGGTGCTACCAAACCAGTCGGTGAAGTATAAGTAGAAGTTTCTGTTGCCATACGATGAGCAGCCATCACCAGTACCATATCCCGCGCTGAGCGCAGCATTGTTGGGCTGATATGGCGTATATCGGTATAGGGCTGCGGTAGCACGATTTTCTATATATACTTGGGTTTTGCCACAAGCGGCGTTTGGATGGTAACCGACATAAACGCCGTTACGTTTTTCCGGATAAACAGAATACCCATTATCAAGGACGTGCCTGAAAAGTGCTGCCGCGTTACGTATTTGGTTTTTAAAGCCGTAATATTTTGAGTCACATGCTGCGGTATCAGGACAGCCGTAACCAGTAGCTTTGCGGTAATCATGATCGTTGGGGATAGGGTCGGTGATAAGGCTGGTCTCCTTTTCTAATAGTACCAAGAGAACTTGTGGGTTGATTTTGTAATCCTGACCTGCTTGCCAAATAATCTCGGCGGCAGTTTGTCCGGTGCCAATGGTTTGACCATCGCCAAAGCGCTCTTCAGAAAGACAAACAAAGTGTCCATCTTTCCAATGCCACTTGTAGTTTGGCCGGGCGCCGGAAAGCTGCAGATAATAATTATAATCACGATTATTGCAGCTATTTTTGGAGGTTAAAAAGTTTTGAATATCTTGTACTGACATTGAATTATGATTTGACATTACTGCGTCACTAATAATGTTACCAGCGCGAAATCCACTAGTTGAAGCTGCTATACTGTTTCTAGTGTAGCTAGTAATTGTCAGAAATGCTGAGCTGAGTAGCAATGTTGTCAGTATGGATAATAGGGTGAAACTTTTTTTTATTAAATTCTTTCTCATGTCTAGATGTCTATTCCGTCGTTATCAGTTATTATTCCAGTTTTTCCGTTACCTGAAAGTTCAATCTTTAAGTTCCAGTGACCTTCGGACAAGTCATTAAGCGGTACTTCAAATGCTGAACAGACTGATGTGGTGATATCTGCTACCGCCTCTCCATTAAACTTATATTCCTCGCCTGTGGAATTGC
Organism: uncultured Candidatus Saccharibacteria bacterium; assembly: GCA_947565505.1. Lineage (GTDB taxonomy): Bacteria > Patescibacteriota > Saccharimonadia > Saccharimonadales > Saccharimonadaceae > Nanosyncoccus. The sequence continues at coordinate 28,356 of CANOGH010000001.1, forward strand.
TGATTATTAGTGTGCATGTGCCACTATTTTCAAGATATTGATCAATTGTTGCAGCAATATAAAGTGTTCCAGCGCTAATGTCTTTCACGCTGATTGATCCAGTTAATTCCTGAGAATCATTAGGATCTTCACCTTCAAATTGAGGCGGCTTATCACTATCGGTGTCAGTATCGGTCGGATCAATGATGACTGGCTGGTCGGGATCTCGAATGGTGTCTTCTTGGTCTGGAACTGTCGTCGAATCTTTTGCCGGTTGCAAACTGCTAATAATGAACACGGTAATGGCCGCAATCGCAACGATGATTAATAGAAAAACTACCACAATGATCGGTCGTCGATATGGCGGTACGCGATGTGTGGATTTAGTTGGGGATTTTGTATTTGTCATAGCCTTTTACTCCTGTAATTTATGATATAGAAGGTCGGTGCAAATGTCAACGTATTTTTGTGGTAATCGGTAATATTTTAAGGTTGTTTTTATATAAGTGTTGACTAATCTTTATGGGCTACTATCTAGCCAAATGGTTGTTTTTCTTTATTTGTGGCTGCGGATATGTTAAAATAAACGGTATGGAATGCGTTGTCAAAGATAAAAAAAGTGATTTTACTGCGTCTAGACTGTGGACGTTGCGTTTCGTATGTATCGTTTTGACGATTGGTGCGGTATTTTCATCTTGGATTTTATTTTTGAGAGCTAATTCGGGTTTGGAGTTAAATTTACCGAAGTATTTAGTGTTGGGCTTTTTGCTTCTGATACTAGTTGGCGTATTTTGCGTTTTATATAAGAGAAAGCAAGCCACCTGGCTGACTAATAAGTGGTTTTTAACTACTCTGGTTGTAGCTAGTGTAGCTCTTGGTATTTTGGTGAGATTACTTTTTTTGAAATTTAGTAATGCCTATTCACCGCTTGGCTTCGGTAGTGATACCGGAATCCACTGGTATACTGGGCAGGAGATTTTGCAAACTGGTAAAATTTCTTCTTTTGATGCCGGCACATATGAGGCAAATTTCCCTTATTTAACTACTTACACCGGTATGGTAGCTTTATCTATGAAAATTTTTGGGGTAACATATGCCGCAATCTTGATTCCGAACGTGTTGTGTGATTTATTGGTAGCAGGTATTGTTTATTATTTGCTTTTGAAGTGGAAGGGGCGGCAGACGGCAACATGGGGGGTGGTTTTGGCACTACTTAATCCGTTAAGTGTGTTTTTTTGCGTTGAAGGATTAGCATTATCGTATACAAATCTTTTTGTAGCCTTAGTATTTTTGGGTGTTTACTTTTTGTGGCATTTTCTAAAGCAGCGACAATATTGGCGGTATTTTTTGGCGGCTTTCGTTGTTGGTTTATGTTTGTCGTTAGGAAATGCGTTTAGATCACTATTTATAGTATTTTTATTGGCGATTATTATCCTTCTAATGACTGATTTTGCTACTTGTCCGAAAGCACGGAGGTTCTTTGTAAGATTTTCCGGAATTGCGGTGATTTTATTGACTTTCATGGTTTGCAATTTTGTGATTGATATGGTGCATCATCAGCTTAATCCTTATTATCAGGATAAACATGGTTCTCTGGGTTGGAGCTTCTTTGTTGGAGCCAATTATCAAAGTTCGGGGCGTTGGAGTGAACAAGATTGGGATTTATTATCTCCTAAGATATATGGCGAGAAAAGTGAAAAGGATGGCGTGGAGATTGTATTAAATGAACCATGGTCCCCTACTGAAATTAATTCAAGCTTTATGCAGGCTGGTCTTCAGCGCTATCAGGAAATGAGCGTTTTAAACTTACTGTTTCATTTGGTTAACAAGACGGAAATTCTGTTTTGCCGTAATGAAATTACTCTTTTTCGAAATCTTGAAGAGCAATTTACCAATGTGTTTGGAGTGAAGGAGTGGTACTTATTAGCTAATGATATGGGCATTTGGATGCTAAATATTTTTGCGGTTTTAGTTTTTATTTTCTGTTGGAAAATGGCTAAAAATGGCTGGAGGCATGAAATAGATTATTTCGGTTATTTTATTGTGCTTTGCTTCTGTGGATTGTTTGCCAGTTCCCTATTGGTTGAAGTGATGTCCAGATATATATCAGTCTTTGTCGTGCCTTTTACCGTGATGAGTGCGGCGAGCTTGGTGAATTTACTATCTAGGCTGTCAAATAAACATAGCATTACTAAAGCTCGGTTAGCTAAATAGTAATTAGTGAAGGTTAAACAGTTTAGGATCTAGTCGGGTGGTGACTTTGGCAATATTTTTTGGGCACAAAATAAGATCTTGTATTGTTTTTTTGAATTCTATAATATGCCGCGAACTCCTTTGATTTATCGGTCAGATTTTATACTCCGTAGACAGCTTCATGGACAATAATGAAGGAGTAGACATTAGATGTGATTCGAAAAACTTCTAATAAATAGACTCATGGTGGTTCTTATTGGGCTCGAACCAATGACCTTACGAATGTGAATCGTACGCTCTAGCCAGCTGAGCTAAAGAACCATGGAAATTTTTGAGTCTACTTATTAAATTTCTTTCGTGCTGCAATAATTTTTGGAGAAGTTGATGATTTCGTTCCCCTTCTGTGCTATAATAGCACAAATGAATGATAAATACCAGAATTTAAAGCAAGAAAAAGGTAAAATTGAAGCTTTTTTGGCCCAGCCAGAGGCGTATGCGGATGCAAGTTTCGCGGAGCAATCCCGACGTTTGGCAGAGATTAATGAGATTTTGGATCTTGCGATGCAGATTGAAAAGAAGACGAAGGAACTAGCTGGTGCCGAGGAATTACTGAGTGATCCCGAGCTGAGTGAGATGGCTAAGGCGGATGTTGAGGCGTTAGCAGCGGAAATCGAGCGATTGGAGGGTGATTTAGAAGAAAAGTTGCTGCCGAGTGATCCGAACGATGATAAGCCTGCGATCGTAGAAATTCGGGCGGGTGCTGGTGGTGATGAGGCTTCGTTGTTTGCTAATGAGCTCTTGAGAATGTATTTGCGTTATGCGGAGCGTCATCAGCTAAAATCGGAGCTAATGTCAAAGAACGAGAATGAGGCGGGTGGCTTAAAGGAGGCGATTGTGCGTTTTTCTGGCGCCAAGCCTTATGGACAGCTAAAATTTGAAGGTGGGGTACATCGTGTGCAGCGGGTACCAGTGACGGAATCTCAGGGTCGGATTCATACTTCGACTGCGACAGTGGCGGTTTTGCCGGAAGTAGCAGAGACGGAGGTCGAGATCAAACCCGAGGATTTAAGAATTGATATTTATCGGTCGGGCGGACATGGTGGTCAAGGCGTAAACACAACGGATTCAGCAGTACGTATTACTCATTTGCCGACCGGTATTATGGTGGCGATGCAAGACGAACGCTCGCAACAGCAGAATCGAGCTAAGGCAATGGCAGTACTGCGTAGTCGATTGGTAGAACGCAAGTTACAAGAAGATCGGCAAGCGGCTAGTGATGCAAGAAAAAGCTTGATTGGCTCAGGTGATCGCAGCGAGAAGATTCGAACCTACAATTTTCCGCAGGATCGGGTAACTGATCACCGGATTCACTATTCAAGATCTAATATTCCGGCAGTGATGGATGGTGACATTGAGGATCTGGTGCAAGAACTTGCGCGACATGAGCGTGAGATGATGGCGATCAAATAGGCTACATTTTTGTTTGTCAAGGGTTTTGTACAAATATTTTAGACAAAATGTTGTAAAACTTACAACATTGGGCTTAAAAATGGATAAATTTATTGATTATTTAACAAATTTATGTTACAATAAGGAGAGAGGATGATTCTATGACGTTGCGAGATTGGTTAAAGGGTGCCAAAACTAAGGTAGATAGTTTAGATGCAGAATTGATTGCGTTGAATTGTTTTGTGATTGATCCGGAGAAGCGTGACCGAAGTTGGATCACGCTGAATGAACAGCGTGATTTATTAGATATTATGAAAGTGCAGGTGCTGCCAGAGCGGCAGACAGTGATGCAGGTGCGAAGAGTAGGAGAGAAGTATGTGACGGCATGGGTACCCAAAAAGCTGGGAATTGCTGATGTATCAATGGCGTCGATCTATTCTTATAAAGATACGATTCGTAATACTTTTGGGGAGTTAGATTTCGAGAAATATTTGGCTCGCGCTGAGTGGACGGTAGATATGCGGGCTAAAGGCGTGCCGTTAGCTTATTTGACTGGACACCAAGAATTTTATGGTCGACAATTTTTAGTATCACCAGATGTTTTGATTCCTAGGGTAGAGACGGAGGCGTTGATTGATCTAGTGAAAGGCTTAAAGTTGTCCAACAATCCTCGGATTTTGGAAGTAGGAACGGGTAGTGGTTGCGTGGCGATTACCTTAGGGCAGGAGCTGCCGCAGGCGAGAATTTATGCGACAGACATTAGTGATTCGGCGTTGGACGTTGCGGATGTCAATAACGATTTTTATGGTCAACGTGTAGAATTAAGTTGGTCAAATATGTTGGGTGAATTTATTGAGACCGAGTGTGGCGGTGCCGTGGATTTTGATGTTGTCGTGGCTAATTTGCCTTATGTGAGCAAGGAATGGGAGTGGGTAGATCAGTCTCAGTTGAGTTTTGAACCGCAGAGAGCGTTATATGCACGAGCTCATAATGGCCTATCTTTTTATAAGCGACTTTTTAAAGAGTTGTATAGTGATACTTCGACTGATTACGTTGTTGTTGAGGCGGATCCGTGTCAGCATCAGGATTTGATCAAATTGGCTAGGTGGCGTGATTTTATTCATGTGCAAACTTTGGGGTATGGCTTATTGTTTGAGAACCGTTTTCGATATTGGTGGGATTATGGCGAACAGAAATTAGTGCATAAGACTGAAGCGGAGTTGGCAGATGAATCTGATAAGTACGCTAAATGTAAAAACTATGAGGCGTTTACGAACCAGGAACTGAAAGCGCGTCGTGAGCCTGCAGCGGAGTGTGAAGAGTGGTTTCGCTAAGTTTGCTAATCTAACAACTGGTGCAGAGCTGGATTATGGAGTAGGGGTGTTAGTGGGTTGCCGAGGTGAGAGTTTTCCGTAGTGCAACTTTTAAGGTTGCTATTTTTTTGATATCTGGTGATCCAGACTGAAAGTGTAGCAAAAAGTTAATAATTTTAATAGAGTTGCGGTATATTTTTCGTGTGCATCCCTCATGATCAAGAATCGCATGGAGGTGGCTCTCCATGCGATGAGGTCAGGTTAATTTTTCTATTCCTTCAAATGTAGCCAGACTAGTTTTTGTTGGTCGTGGTCTTCGTGTTGATTTCGTTGTAGCTACCGAGAGTGACCTTAATTCCGGTCTCTTTTTGATCTCTCAGGACGGTCAACTGGACTGTGTCCCCGGGGCGATATTCGCCGAGGAGTGAGGAGAGCGAGCTGGAGCTGCCAATCTTGACGCCGTTAACCGCCGTAATGATGTCTTTATCTTTAATTCCGGCTTTATCAGCTGGGCCACCAGAAATGATTGGCGAATATTGTTGGTTACTGTAAACGTAGGCGCCTTGCGAAACTGGTAGGTTGAGGCTGGTAGCTAAGTCTGGCGTGATGTTTAGATAGTAGATTCCGATATAGGCTCGGTCGGCTTTGTTGTTTTCTAGAACTTCTTTTAGCATTCCCTTAACGCTGGAAATTGGAATGGCAAAACCGATACCATCAGCGTTGGTTGAGGTGGCTGTGTTGATGCCGATCACTTCGCCAGCAGCATTAACTAGTGGTCCACCGGAGTTACCGCCGTTAATGGCGGCGTCAGTTTGGATCATATCAGTGAGAGATTCGGCGGATGATCCAGTACTATCAGTAGCAATTAGAGATCTACCAGTACCAGAAATGACGCCCGCAGTGATAGTATTTTGATATTGACCAAGAGCGTTGCCAATGGCAATGACTTGTTGTCCGGCGGTGAGGGTCTTAGAGTCGCCTAGGGTTACTGTAGGCAGATTATTGGCATTGTCAATTTTGAGGAAGGCAACATCATTTAATGGATCACTACCAATTAGTTTAACGTTCGTAAAAGTGGTGCCATCATCTAGGACTACACTAATAGTGTTAGCTCCGTCTACTACATGTTTGTTGGTTAGTACGTATCCGTCCTGAGAGATGATCATGCCAGTGCCAGCAGAGGTGGCGGTATCACTACCAAACCAGCTAGTTGTGCGAGTTTCGGTAACGATGGATACTACTCCTGGAGCTACTTTACTGGCGATTTCAGCAATTGACCCTTCGGTGAAATTGGCGGAGTTGCCGTCGGTGCCGTCCCCAAGTAGGGTGAGGGGTACGTCGTTACGTAAGATGTCATAGATCATGTAAGTGAAGCTACAGGCAGAGGCAACCAGGGCGATCGAGACCAGAACAATGATAGTGGAACGAAAATCAAGGCTAGAAGGCTGATTGCTCTTGCGGCCGGTAGTGACTTTAGTAGATTGCTTGATCTTTTGATCCGGATTTTTGGTTGAATCTTTGATGTTTTTGGCTGGGCTAGTGTCGGTTGGGTTTGTGGGTGCATTTTGTGTTTGATTAGTGTTTGCTTCTTCTGATTTTGTTAAATCTTTAGTATCCATGTTGTATAACCTCCTTAGTAAATATTAAATCTTGGTTGACTAAATCCAATTACAAGTACCGCAATCACAGCGACGCTAAAAATGATGGGTAGAGCCACCTCGGTAAAACGAATTTTGTGGCGGTGCTCGCTAGCGTAACTGTAGATTTTGTAAAAGGCAAATGTAAGAACGGATAAGATGATGCCGAGTTGAGATAGGCAGATACCAGTATCGTTGATAGTGTATATAATTAACCATGAGTGAGCCATCCAGGCGATTTCGGCATAGATTAAGCCACCAATTGAAGATATAAATAAATAGTCTTCGTCATTGTTTTGGATGACGATATGATGAATGGCGGCGAAGCCGATAAGGAAACAAGACAAGACAAGAACGGCAGCATCGAAGTTGGCAGTGAGAATGGCGGCAGCAGTCGCTCCTAGTAGAGTTGCGAAAACTGCTTGAATAGTAGTAAAGAAAGCTGACGAACGGGGCTTGATAGCGATTAACCAGATAGCATAGCCAGCCATAAGGACGTAATGTGCAGGTTGTAAATCGGAGGTACCGGTAGCATAGGCCAATAGAACAAAGCTGGTACCAACAATAAAGTCAACAAGGTTGGCACGCAGATTTAGTAGCCAGTAACGGTGGTTAACAGCAAAAACTCGCCACTTGGAGATAAATACCAGAACGAGTCCAATGCCAAAATTACCCGTAATCACGGTTGCTAAAATTGAGGCAATCGCTAGCATAAGATTAAGTACGGCATGAATTATCGTACTTAATAAATTGCGACTGCGACGAATAAAAATATAATCTGACATGTCTTCATTATAGCAAAGTTAGATTAAAATAACTTCAAAAAAATGAGGATTGTGTTTGAATTTTGTAGAAAGTTGTCGTTTTGCAAATAAACGTGGTACAATAAGTTAATGGAACAGAAACCAAAATTTTTTCAAAAGCATCCCTTACTTAAAGATATTTTAAGTTTGGTGGTGTTTGTCGTATTCATTGTTTTGGGTACGGTCGTTTTAAATACTTTTGTATTTCGCTCATACAATGTTGTGGGGTCTAGTATGTTAAACACGCTAGAAAATGAGGATCGAATTATTGTGAATCGGCTGGCAGTTTCTTTGGCGCATTTTATGGGCAAGGAATATATTCCAGAACGTGGGCAGATTATTGTGTTTGCAAATGGAGAGGCTTCGGGGCCTCTGACTTGCGGTGCACCAGATAATCAGAATGATCAGTATATTATTAAACGAGTCATTGCTTTTCCGGGGGAGCGAGTAACAGTTAAGGACGGTAAATTAACGGTTTATAATGAGGAGCATCCTGATGGTTTTTCTCCGGATGATGATACGCGAGTAGATGAAAATAATGGTCCTAAAGAATATACTTCGGGTGAGGTTGACATTACGGTGCCAAAGGGCGAACTTTTTGTGGCGGGCGATAACCGTGAAGGTTCACATTCTTTCGATTCGCGTTCTGGGTTGGGTACGATTCCCTATTGCCGCGTGATCGGTCCGGCCAGTATGAGAATTTATCCCTTTACTAAGTTTAGATTCTTCTAGTCAAGAGCTTGGATAATTTAGTATAATATGTAGTGGTTGATATGCACGATGACGGTTGGGGCTGTTTGGCTGGTGTTGTGGTTAACTCTATGCTTATGAAAGGGTGCGATGCTTTAATTATCTAAGTACTTTTGAGAAAAAATGATGGCGGATCGGAATGGTCCGCCGCTTTTAGTCTGGTTTTGTACTTCGGAGTAGCCTGCTGGTGCTTGCTTCGGTGGTATTGATTTTTTGGAGGAATTTGTTATGATAAGAAATATGAATAATGTTTGGGACAAGCTACCGGCGAATTTTACGGTTTTAGCACCAATGGAAGGGGTGACCGATGTGGTGTTTCGGCAGGTGATTGCGCGAGCTGGTCGGCCAGACGTCTTTTTTACGGAGTTTACCAACGTGTCGAGCTTTGCTTCTGAGGAGGGTCGCGAAAATGCTTTAGAGCGGCTCGAAGTGGCGACTGGTGAATCGCCAATTATTGCTCAAATTTGGGGTAAAAATCCTGAGCACTTTGCGAAGTTAGCGAGCGCGTTGCAGGAGTTGGGTCTGAATATGGGTTGTCCCGATCGGCATGTCAACCGAACTGGTGGTGGGGCGGCAATGATTCAGACTCCAGATCTTGCTATCGAGTGCATCCGGCAGGCAAAGCAAGCGACGCAGTTGCCAGTATCGGTGAAGACACGTTTAGGCTATACGCGAGTAGAAGAGTTTCAGGAGTGGATACCGTTACTCTTGCGGGAAGGACTAGTAGCTTTGACGGTACATCTCAGAACACGCAAGGAGATGTCAAAAGTACCAGCGCATTATGAATTGATTCCGAAGCTGGTAGAACTGAGAGACCAAAATGCTCCCCAGACGAAGCTAATCATCAATGGGGATATTAAAGATGTCAAGATGAGTCGGGCTTTAGCTAGTCAATATGCAGGAGTGGATGGTTGGATGATCGGACGCGGAGTATTTGAAAATCCTTATTGTTTTACGGATCATCAGCCAACCAAGGCGGAGTTACTGGATTTGCTGAATTTACATTTGGACTTATTTAACCAGCAGGATCAAAAGTTAAAAGCGCAGCGTGTGGCAAAAACAAACTTTTCTTGGAAAGATTTAGACAAGCATGGCAATATTCGAGGTCTGCCTTATGAGCCATTAAAACATTATTTTAAGATTTATATTCATGGTTTTGAGGGGGCGTCAGAACTCAGAGCAAGATTGATGGAGGCAAAAAATACGACAGAAGTGCGGCGGGTTTTGGCGCAGTGGCAGCAGATTACGGAAGCTTGCTAGTGGATTGAAACAAAGATTTTGTGGGCGACCTGCTTGAGATAGGTGTTGATTTCGTCGAGGCTGAAATTGCTCTTGCCTTGAAAATGTTGGATAATGAGGCTGATTGCGCCATTGACGAAAAAGTTAATTTGCATTTTGCTGTCTGGCTGGGATTGATAACGCATAGCGAGTTCAAGATTTTGAGTAATTTTGCGAGTGAGGTGTTCCATAAAGTGATAAGCATCTTGAGATGAAATCAACATATGATAGATCGGATCGTGCTCTTTAAGATAAAGGGTAATGCGGTCAAAGAATTCGTCTAAATCGGCAACCGTTTGGATGGTTTTGAAGTTTTGAAAGAATTCCTCCAAAAGCTCTTCTCGGAAGGTGGAGCCAACTTCGGCCACGTTATTGTAATGATTATAGAATGAGCTACGAGTAATGCTAGCACGCTCGGTCAGCTCAGTAACGGAGATATTACCCATACTTCCCTTTTCGCGCATTAGTTCAGCAAAGGCTTGTCGAATCTTATTGTCGGTTCTTTTGGAGGTAATATTGAGTTTCAAAATTTTCATAGTATTTCTAGTATAAGTCGTAAAATGATTTTTGTATAGTCATTCTTCTGGTGCTAAGATGAGTGTTCTGGATGCTTCCGAGGTAATTTAAGCCATATTATAACATATTATTCTAATATTATCAAAACTTGGACAAAAATAGCTAAAGTGTCAAAATTTGGACACTTGTCTAAGTTTTGTCCTTTATCTATCTGGTAATCTTTGTTATAGTGAGGGGGTGACTAAAATTAGGGAAATGATTTAAGGGGTGTAAGTTTAAGATCACGAACCATTGTGTAGTCATGAGCTCTGAGAATGGATACGGACAGAGCTGCGAGTGTAATTTATGGAATAAAAGAGGTTAAGAATTTAAGAGATAAGGAGTTGGATAAATGAAACGGATCACGGATTTTATCGTAGAGCAGCGCAATATTATTCTGGCGGTGTTTGTAGGATTGGCTGGGGTGGCACTGTTTTTGAGTGGGCAGGTAAAAATTAATCATGATATGACGGCGTATTTGCCAGATGACTCGGAGACTCGTCAAGGTATGGATATTATGGAGGCAGAATTCGAGCCAGAAAAGACTAGTGAATTGCTGGTGATGGTGGCAGATCTTGGTGAATCCGAAAAACAGCAGACTCGGCAATATTTGGAGAATTTGGAAGGGGTTGCAAGGGTAGATTATGATGCATCTAGCGATTATAACCGTGAAGATCAGACCTTATATAAGTTAATGATTGATGATGTGGATGATTCGGAGTTGGCGGCGCAGGTTTATGAGGAAGTTGAGACGCATTTTGGGGCTCAAGAGCGAAAGTTTGAGCTGGGGGGAGCTGTTGCGGCGCAAAATGCCGAAGTGTTGCCTTTATGGATTGTGATTTTGGCGGTAGGTGTAGCCTTGGTGATTTTGATTGTAATGAGTAGTTCGTACGTGGAGCCGTTCCTGTTTTTGTTTACTATCCTGATTGCAATTTTACTAAATAAAGGTACTAATGTTATATTTCCAAGCGTTTCCAATATCACGGATTCGATTACGGCGATTTTACAACTAGCACTGTCCATGGATTACTCGATTATGCTGATGACTCGTTACACTCAAGAGAAAAAAGTTGAACCAGATAAAGTCAAGGCAATGAAGGCGGCGCTCTTCAACGCTTTTAAATCAATTTCCTCAAGCTCCGTAACAACTGTGGTGGGTCTGATTGCGCTGGTTTTTATGAGTTTCACGATTGGGCGTGATTTGGGATTGGTTTTAGCTAAAGGAGTGGTCTTCAGCCTGGTAGCAATCTTTACCTGTTTGCCAGCATTGATTTTAATGTTTGATCGACTAATTGAGAAAACGCAGAAGAGATCTCCAGAAGTGAAATTTAACCACGTGGGTAAGGCGGCTTATAAGTTGCGCTATGTGGGTGTGGGTTTGTTTGTGTTGGCTTTTGGTGCGAGTTATTTGATGAAAGGCAATTTGGGAATACTTTATACTGATGCTGAGGAGGACGAGATTAGTCAGGTTTTTCCGGCTAATAACCAGATGGCGATAGTATATACGAATCCGAGCGAAGCGGAAATGGCACTTTTGTGTAAAGATCAAGAGCATAATGAGAAGGTTAAACAGGTTCTTTGTTACGGTAATACAATCGGCGAGCCTATGGCAGTAGAGGATCTGAATGCTAAATTAACTGATCTTGGCAGCGAAACTCAGATTGCAGATTATTTGCTAGGCATCGTGTATTATGATTATTTTGCGGGAGATGTAGAATATCGGTTAACGGCAGATGAATTTGTGGATTTTGTGCAGACGGAAGTCATGAATAATCCTGCAACGGCTGAAAAAATTGATGCTGCGATGCAGGCAAATTTGACAAGGTTGCGTAATTTTACGAATCCAAGCTTAGCTTTAGCTCCACGTGACGCAGCGACCTTGGCGGAGATTTTAGAAACTGATGTGGCGCAGATACAGGATTTGTTGATTTATTATAATGCACGTGGGAATAGTCTGCGTCTTGATATACCAGAATTTATGAATTTTTTGACAAGCTATGTTTTAAATAGTAAATATGGTGATGGTTTCGATGTTGCGGCACGCACAAAATTACAGACAGTGATAAATTTAGCGGATCGTAATTTATTACTAGCGGAGTTGAATAGCTTCCAGATGGCAAATCTGTTAGGCTTAAATCAGGCGGATATTGAGAGTCTATATTTGTATAATTTGACTTTGACGGAGTTAAATACCCGATTAACGCTAGCGGAGTGGATTGAGTTTACGAATAATTACGTTTTAAATCATCCGAGTTATCAAGGACAGTTGAGTGAGGCAGCACGAATGAGCCTTGCGCAGCTAGCGAGTTTAACTAATCCTGCTATGATGACGAGGGAAATGACGGCAGCCGAACTAGCTTCGTTTCTGAATCTCCCCCTTACAAATGTTCAGGGTATTATGATGGCGAAAGCGCAAATTGAGCAACAGACTGTATCGGCGATGAGTCCGTACGATTTTGTGAATTTTGCGGTCAAGAACGCGGATCGGTTGGGTTTGACCACTGAAGGATTGGCTGCCTTGAGTCAAGCGCAGTATCTGATGACTAGCGTGATGGAGGGTCGTGGCTATGCTTATGCCGAATTAGCACAAATTGTAGGGTTAGATCAAACTACCATGAAACAAATTTACGCTTTGTACACTTTGCAGTATGTGGGCGCTACGATGTCGCCTTACGATTTTGTGAATTTTGTCTTGCTGCACCAGAATGATACCTTCCTTCACGGCAAGATGAATCCAGAAGTGATTAGCAGCTTGCAAACTTTGCAGCAGATTATGACGGGCGTGGTGAATTGGCAGAATTATAGTGCGATTGAGATGGCGAATTTACTAGGAATTGAAGGTGAGGATGTAGAATTGCTTTATTCGCTATACGAGATGGAGATTTTGTTGAAACCGGTGACGCCATCATTGGTAGAGTTTACGGATTTTATGATCGATGATGTGATGCAGCACCCGAAGTATGCAAGCAATGTAGATGTAGAAACTGGTGAGCAGTTAGTAGCGGTGCGTAATTTATTACACGATAGTTTGACGAAGCGCACTTATGCGGCTGGTGAATTGACTATGGCGCTGTCGGACTTTACGGATGATCTGGATGAGAACTTAATGGCGGTAATTTATTTGTATCATGGTAGCAAATTTGATTTTAATTACCAGTGGCGATTGACGGTAGAAGAGCTGATTAATTATGTGCATGACGAGTTACTAAATGATGCAAGGTTTGCTAATTTTGTAGACGCAGAGATGCGGCAAGAAGTAGCTAGCGCGCATGAAATGGTAGCAGATGCTAAAAAGATGTTGGTGGGAGAGAAACATTCACGGATAATTTTAAATACGACTTACCTTGCTGAAGGTTCGGAAACTTTTGATTATATTCAGAATACCAAGATGAAGCTTGACGCGGTAGAAGGTGAACATTTTATGATTGGTAATTCCCTGATGGCTTATGAAATGTCGCAAAGTTTTGGTGGGGAGATGGACATGATTACGATTTTGACCATGATCTTCATCTTTGTGGTGGTGGCGGTTACCTTTAAATCGATGTTGATCCCAGCGATTTTAGTATTATTGATTCAGTGTGCGGTTTATGTGACTATGGGGCTAATGACAATAAGTGGCGGAAATGTTTACTTTATTGCGTTATTGATTGTGCAGAGTATTTTAATGGGAGCGACGATCGATTATGCGATTTTGTACACTTCCTATTACGTGGAATCGCGTGCTCAAATGTCAGTGAAAGAGGCGATTGTGAGTAGTTATAATAAATCCATGCATGCTATTGCTACTTCGGGATTGATTCTGATTTTAGCAACTTTGATTGTGGGAAAATTCTCCAGCGGTATTACTGCTAAAATTTGTAACACGATTGCGGCAGGTACAACATCAGCGGCAATTCTGATTCTAGTTCTATTGCCGGCCGTGCTTGGAGCGGTAGATCGATTAGTGATTAGAAAAGCGAAAGAGACGAAATAAATTTTAAAGAGAAAGATGATACTGATCTTTTATTCCTTCTAAATCCTCCGGCTTAGCCGGAGGATCGATCCTTTAATCGGGTTTCATTCCTTGCGGTAGGTTTTTGAGAAATGAGGACAGAACGCGCGTCTTGCGTTTATTTATTCATAATTCGTTTTCTCATGGCTTAATTCACCAGCGATCGAAAAGATTATATAATGTTCCCCTCTCCTCTTCGGACTTAGCATCTCGGGCTCTGTTCTGTAGCTCTAGATAGTTATGTCTTTTTGTGGTATCGGCATATAACTGTTAACCATGGAAGTTTGTCAAGGTTTTTGAACTTTTTTAGTGGAAAATTAAGACGTTTTTTGAGTTCTGGAGAGAAAATATGGATTTTCTATTGACTTTTTTGACGAAGTGTGATATAATAGAAGTTTGGGATTAAAACAGGCCAGAATAACATCTTTTAAATTTCCCTGCTTCTATGAAGCTCAGGTTAATCCTCTTTTTCCTTGAAGTAACTTTTGCCTAATTTGCAGATTGGGCAAATAAAATCGTCTGGCACTTCATCACCATAATAGATGTAGCCACAGGCAGTGCAGATCCAGGCGGTCTTGCCTTTTTCGGTGGTGATTTTAAGTAAATCCTCTTTATTTTCTTGATACTCAGCATAAGTCATCGGTTCTTCGTCTTCAAGAATGTCTCCTTCAATCATCTTGCCGAGAAATAGAGTATGGGTGCCACAGTCAATGCTATCAACTTTTTCGAGGATAATATAGCCTAAAGATTTTTTGACAACTTTAGTGTTTTTGACCTCGATTGTTTCGATGCCTTCAAATTTATCGACATCTCGTGAGCAATTAAAACCGAATTGTTTGATAATTTCACCGTCGGCGTCTTTACCTAAGACGGAAATAGCAAATGTAGAATTTTTCTGCAATAACTGGTGCGTATGATTATCTTTACAAATTGCTACTGCAATAATAGGATTGTCTCCGGCACTAGCTTGAATAACGGCATCAACTACGCAGCCACCGCCTTCGGTAGTTAAAACGTACATTCCTTGGCTGATTTTACGGGTAATTTTTTTATTCTTCATGTTGTTTCTCCTCTGAATTCATTTTGTGATTGCCACCATGGAAACTAATCATAATTGGTGTACCGACAAAAGGAAACTTTTCTCTAATTTTACGTTCTAAAAATCTCTTCCAGGACCAGTGCACCAATCCGACCTCGTGACCATAAACCACGAACCATGGCGGGCAAGTGTCTGTCTGTACCATGTATTTGAGCTTGGGTCGGGTATTTTTAAGCCCTGCAGGCGGATGCTCAATCACGGCTTCACTTAAAATCTTGTTCAGGTCGGAGGTTTTAATCTCTTGGTGACGGTTTTCCTCAATCTCAAGTGTGAGCTCAAAAAGTTTAGTAACATTTTTACCAGTTTCACTGCTGGTGAGTAGGACTGGTGCATAAGGCAGAAAGTTAAAATCGCGTTCCAAAGAGTCAAGAATTTGATCACTGTCTTCTACTAGATCCAACTTGGTGACTACCACGATGATACCCTTGCCAGCTTCAATGATTTGGCCGGCCAAAGCTTGGTCTAGCTTGGCGTGTGGCTCAGTAGCGTCAACTAGTAGTGCGCATACATCTGCCTCCTCAATAGCGGCTAAGGTTCTGAGGGCGGAAAATTTTTCGATGCCGACCTCGCGCTTGCCGGGGCGACGCAGTCCGGCGGTGTCGAGAATTTCAATAGTTTTCTGGTTGTGACGAATAGCTACTCGATTAATGTCACGGGTGGTTCCCTGCTTAGAACTGACGATGGCTTGCTGTTTGCGCCCCAAAGAATTAAATAGGCTGGATTTACCAACATTGGGTCGGCCAATGAGAGCTAGTTTGATCTCGCTTGTGGGCTGGTGATTTGGTTGGGGATAGCCTAGGTTAGCTTGAATAGCGGCTTTAAGTTCTTTGATTCCTTGGCCGGTTGTGGCAGAAACCCGAAAGGTCTGCTCAGGCTTAATGCCTAGACTGCGGAATTCATCGGCTGGTAAACTTTCACCAAGGTCAGATTTATTGAGCAAGAGGAGTAAAGGCTTTTGGGAACGCAGGGCTTTTTTGGCGATCTCTTTATCGCGTTGGTCAAGATATTTGCTGGAGTCAAGTGTCAATAGGATAACGTCTGCTGCCTCAATAGCGTCACTAATTTGATCCTGAATGTTGGCTTCAAAGTCATCTTCGGGATTTTTGAGACCGGCAGTATCAATCATTAAGAAACTATCCTCAATCCTGGCGGTAACATTGTCCCTAGTGGTACCGGCTTCACGGGCAACAATGGCGATGTTTTTGCGTGCGAAACGATTCAGCAGGCTGGATTTGCCGGCATTAGTTTGTCCAATGAGCGCTATGATTGGTAATTTCTTCATACTATAATTATATCTAATTTTTTAAGAGAGATCAAGTTTAACGCTGTAATTGAAGATTATTCATATTTGAGCCCAGCAATAATGCTTTGCTTGGTTTTCAGGATTGTGGGTAGAAGCGCGGCGGTCAGGGAGACTAGGAGTAATGCCAGACTCGTTAAAAGGCAGTTGGCTAGCTGTGGCTCGAAAAGTTGAGCTCTTATTGTGTTGTCAAGATTGAAAAAGCTGGCTTGTAGGAAGGTGGTTAGTAGGCTAGATAACCATGGATTAAGGATTAGCCCTAAGATGAGTGTTAAAAAGATTGATACGAGAATAATAAAGCTGGTAATTAGACAGGTATAAGTTAAATAGATGGTGATAATTTGCGTGCGCTGAAAGCCAGTAGCTTTAAAAATAGCAATTTCTTTACGGTCGCTAGATATTGAGCGCATGATGGAAACGGTCATAAGAATAATTGTTAGGACAAAAATCATGAGAATTGCGATCATGATGATACTGGTGAGGGTTTCAATAATATTATTGATGATTAGGCTGTGATTGTTGTCTGCGGTAAGGTAGAATGGTTTATCTTCAGTGGCGCAACCGTTATTAATACCACCTTTTAAGGTACAGCTTTGTTCGTTAATAAAACGCGTAGCGGTGTTAGCATCTTTAAATTCAATTAGAAAACTTTCACTAGTTCCTAGGTAGTCTGTCGTGCTGGGCGGGTGAAAAATTTGAGATAATTCGGTGAGGTGAGCCTCGTAGTAGTCTCGTGAAATCAAGGGCGTGGCGAGATTGATCCCGCCCAGAGATTGGATCATTGCTAAAATGTCGGTGGAGTGCGTAGTTTGACGGATGTCTGGAATAATACCAATAACTTTGAAATTGACAATTTTCTGCACCGGCTCTTCATATTCGCCTAAGGCAGTTTGATAGGCGATTTGGAGTTGTGCTTGTTGGATTTCGTCGTTGGATCGAGTATCTTCAGCAACTGTGACGGGGCCACAAGGCTCTGATGGCAAATTATGGATTAAGCTTGGTTTGTTATAATCTTTTTCGTTGGCATGACGGGCGATTTCGTTCTGGATTTGTTGAGCTTGGAAAATGAGGGCTTTTGAAGCTTCATTGCGATAGCAGGTTGTAATTGTAAGATCTTGTGAGCGTTGGTAAATTTCCCGGAAACGGGCGAGTTTTGCCTCGCTGCTCGCTTGATCACTGAGGGGCGTATAATCAAAATATTGTTCTAGGGTGGTGAGGCTCATGGTAACTGGAATAGTATTTTGTTCTAATTTAAGGTCAGCGCTATCAAATAAATAATATTGGTAAACCGCGCTTTCTAAAACGTGCAAACCATAAAAGATAGGATTTTCGCTATTGCTGGTGGGGTCTTTGAGGTCTTGCAAGTTTTCGTGACCTTCTTGCAATATGGATAAATTGCCGTTAGTGCCAATTGTGGATTCTGAATAGACTTTTTGATACGGGTAGTTGTTTAAAATTTGCAATAGTTCGGCTAGACCAGCTTGATGATAGCCTTGCATTTTTTCATCAATGGCGAGTCCGGCATACTTAGTGTATTCTTTAAAAATGCGTTCACCATTGAGGTATTCGGTTGGTTTTTCCTCTGATGCTGGGTCGTAGGGTAGGTTTAATTGTGCGGCTAAATTAGCATGTTCCTTAGTATGCTGATCATATAGCGATTCGGCAAGATCCCAGACTGTTTGATCGTTTTTTAAGTCTGGATTAACTCGTACGTTGCGCGCGGTAACGATAAATTTTCCATTTAGGCCCTGATTATTAAAGTCGTGAAGACTTGTTTTGAAACCTTGCAGAAAGGATGATGCCAATAATACGCCGGTCAGTAAGATGATTTCAGTGCTCAAGAAAAAACCGTGCCAGATTTTTTGGCTAGAAATTTTTGTGAGTGCAAGGGTGATAGCGTCTTTAAATTTTAACATTTTGGAGGGTTCCGTTTTCTAGGCTAATGATGCGATCGGCCATGTGTGCAATTTGTTGATCATGAGTAACAATGATGAGCGCGGTATTTTGTTGATTTTTGATATTTAGTAGTAAATTGATGATATTTGCGCCGTTTGCGGTATCTAAATTATCTGTAGGCTCATCGGCTAAGATGGCTTTTGGTTGATTAATGATGGCGCGGGCAATTGCAGCGCGCTGCAGTTGCCCGCCAGACAAGGTGCTTGGTTTCTGTTGAAGCTGACTAGTGATGCCGACTAGCTCTGCTACATTTTGGACTAATTTTCGACGTTTTGTGGGGCTTATGCGTGCTGGCATGAGTGGAATTTCGATGTTTTTGGCGATTGTCAGATGTGGCTGCATATAGAAAAATTGAAAAACGAATCCTAAAGTTTGATTGCGGAGTTTGGCGAGTTGTCTGTCAGTTAATTTGTTGGTATTTTTGCTCATGATGTATACATCGCCGGTAGTTGGACGGTCGATACAGCCTAAGATATGTAGTAGGGTGCTTTTGCCGTTGCCACTTGGACCAACAATTGCCAAAAATTCTCCGGGCCATACCTGTAAAGTAATGTTTTTGAGTACTTCTAAATTTCCAAAACGCTTAGTGAGGCTGTTGGCTTGAATAATAGGAGACTGTTGGATAGTTGAGGGCTGCATAGTTTAGTAGGCACAGTACCAAGAGTAGGGGTTGTTATAGTCATCGTATCCTGCTGTCGCTTTACTCCCGTATGCTCGTCTACATTCCTGGTATACGTTAAGTTGCACGGATCCAGACTGAATGTAATTCAAATGACACGCCCATCCGTGCACGTTGTATTGCCCTGGCTTAATGAAAACCTCCCAGTGGTGTGCGGCGGGATATTGGTATTTGCAGGCATTATACATTGATACACCCACTTTTGTTATAGCGCTTGTTGATTGAGTATTGATAAATACTGGTTCCAGAAGCATCATTGGAGCGATCGTTATGGTAGATTTATTCATGACTTTTTACCTTTATCTTATTATAGCAACTATTAGCGTTTTGTTGAAGCTATTTCGAATTTTTACTAATGAATACGAAAATTGGGCTAGTATTTTGGGTAATGCTATGATATAATCTGGGGTAGGTAGTTTGTGGTCTCGTCGTCTAGTGGTCCAGGACGCCTGGTTCTCATCCAGGAAATCGCGGGTTCGACTCCCGCCGGGACTACCACGGAAGTAAAAACAAGCTCTCGGGCTTATTTTTTGTTGCCGTGATTATGTTTTCCAGGGTTAGGAAGAACCCACCGTGAAATATGCTATTTACGATAGTGGCTGTATCCGGAGAAAAATGTTTGCTTTTTGGAGATGCGATGGACTGTGATTGCGGATTTTCCGTTAGGAAAATCCGCAGTTTGCTGGGTCCACTATGTAGGATATTGAGTTTTTGATATAAAATATAACAAGAGAAGCTTTAGGGATAGCGACTTCTCTTGTTATTTCGCAGCAACTAAACGTTGCTTATATACCTATATCTCTATTGTATCACACTTTTACTAAAAAGTCAATAGTTTTATCACGTAAATTGGTCTTGTCGCATAATTCCATCAAAAAAGTAGTGTTATACTTGTAATATGTAT
>CANOGH010000002.1 GCA_947565505.1 uncultured Candidatus Saccharibacteria bacterium
CTATTCTTTTTTATTGTCTCTATCTGGAGTTGCGGAACAAGACCGTATTTTTAGGGAAAAATTTCAAATTGAGACGTCAAATGAGACTTAATTAAGGCTTAGGGCGCTTCGGCAGAAAATTGGTCATTGAACGATTTCAACTAGCCAAAGGTTGCGTAGTAGAAAACGCCAGTTATGTTCGCAGTTTCACAGTTTGATGAGAGTGATCGAAATAATTATAAACTTCAATACGACCGCAAATTGTGCTAAAATCATATTATGACAAAAACTGTAGCTCAGCCAACCCTGAAAGAGCAAACCACAAAGTTAAACCAGCTAATTGAATGGTTCTACTCAGACGATTTTGTTTTAGAGGAGGCGGTCGAAAAATATCAGCAGGCTTACGACTTATCCACCGCCATTGAGCGCAACTTATTAGAGCTCAAAAATCAAATCGAAATCCTACCGGAGGACTTTACAAAAAATTAGAAACTGCGCTATAATAAGATTATGTTTGGCAATCAATCACAACCCAGTGGCAGCGTAGTAGCTCCCGCACCAGTACAGCCATTTGGTCCCGGTAATCCTGGCACAGCATCAGTGCAGCCTGGGCAAGCTAACTCGGTGGCACTTCCTCCTAAGAAATCAGTAATGCCGATCATTTTAGGTGTCTTGCTTGCACTGGTAGCGATCATTGCCGGAGTTTTGGGCTGGTTGCTAATTCAGACTCAAGCTGAGTTGACAGCATCGCGTACTGATGTTGATGGGCAAATTGATGTAGCCGTAGCAATGGCCGTTTCTGAGAACACAACGGATTTAGAAAATCAGTTTGCTGAGCGTGAGAAATACCCTTATCGTACTTTTGCGGGTCCCGCCGATTCTGGCAGCTTGACCTTTGAATACCCTAAAACTTGGAGCGTCTACATTGAGAAAGATGGTCGCACTAGTGGTAGTGAATTTAGCGCGGTCTTGAATCCGATTGAGGTCTATGCTAGTAGCCCGATTTATGCGTTGCGTGTCAAAATCCAGACAGCGGACTTTGACAACGTGGTGTCGTCCTACGACAAGAAGGTGCGCGATAATGACTTGCAACTTGAGGTGCGCAATATTGGCTCAGCCTCAGCCAATATTTATACTGGTAAAATTACGGATGATTATCAGGGAATTGTTACAGTCTTTAAGATTCGCGATAAGGTTGTTACCTTGCAGACGGATGCTGAAATTTTCTTTGCAGAATATTATAAGATTCTTGAAACAATCACGTTTGCTGAATAGTAGCTTATCTTTTCCGACCACAGCTCAGCATTTTCTGCAAGCTTTGCGCCAGATGCCAAGCGAAAACTGGCGGGACTGCGTTGCCAATCTGACGATAGCAACTTCCGCTCTAGCGGTCTTGATAAGCCTGGATGATTGGCTGTAATGCTTGCACAATCATTTCTGCTTGGTCAATTTGAGCGATCAGCAGTAGTGGGCTGGTTAAAATCAACCGCGTCAGTTTGATGGCTTTAGCATCAATCTTACCGTGCAGGCTAGGTCTTAAGGCACTTTCGATGTTGTCCCACTGGTAGAGTAGCTGAGGATCTAGGGGCCGCTCGTCAGTGTCCTGCACAAGATTAATCTCTTCACCATTAATCCGAGCTAAATTTAAAACGAACCAACTCTGTACTAGCTCCAAATCTAATCCTTTATTCAGACCATTTAAACCTTGCTTTAATAGATTGAAATATTCATCACCTTCACGATTCTCGGTATGTTTATTAATCCATTTGAGAAATTTAGAGGCGAGCTCGAGGCGATCAAAATCCTGCAGGATGCCACCATAGAATTTCAACATTTTGGCGCTCGTGAGAATCCCCATACCAAAGGTTTTACTCTGGTGTATTGTGATGTCTGCGAGCGTAAACAGCTCAATCCCGCCGGCGAGTCGGGACTTTTCTTTGCGGGAGGATTTTGCTAAGGCAGAGATTTTACCTTCGGGTGTCACAAAATTCACGATCCGGTCCGACTCGCCATAGTTAGTGCGCCTGAGGACAATCCCGTAGGTGCGCAGGTCAGCCGACATGATATTCCTTCTGGAGAACTGCCTGAACCGTTTGCCTAATTTCTTCCGGCCGCATCGTAGTTTTATCAAAAATCTGCACAACACCGTATCCGTCCAGCCGTCGATGCGTTAAGTCGAGCGACGAAAGTAAGATTACAGGAATCTGCATAGTATCCTGATAAGAGGCTAGCTCGTTCAGTAAAGTGAATCCATCTGGCCCAGTAAGTAAGACGTCTAACAGGATCACATCTGGTAAATGCTGGTTAATTAGCTGGATGGCTTCAATTGCACTATCGCAGGTATCAACTTCGTTGACACAGGACCCAAGAATCAGCCTCAGGCAATCGGTTAACGCAGACGAATCCTCAACGATTAAGGCTCGACTCATAAAGCTAATCCTGGCTGTTCTAGCGCTGGCAGATCAACGTAAAAACTCGTACCATCGACATGCTTAATGGCGCCAAAATTTGCCCGCATCACCTGTGTAAACTGCGAAACAATGTAAAGCCCTAATCCCGTACTGCCTGGTCGCATCGCTACCGGCAAGGGTTGATTAATGTGCCCACCCTGTAGCTTGCGCCAGATTGATTGGGGTAGAGCCGGACCAAAGTCGCGCACACTCACACGAATCTTATCATGATAATCCTGTACGGTTAACTGACTTTCGCTCTCCTGATCAGAATAGCGCATGGCGTTAGTACAAAAATTATAAATCACACTTCTCAGTAGATTCTGATTAGTCACTGCTACCTTTGTGCGGTTATGATAGGCAACCTGCAAACGGCGCCGTTCCTGACAAAATAGTGGTCGCACTTCATGTATCACTTCATTACAGATTGCCCGTACGCTCACTAATTCAAAAACAGGCTGCTCTTTCTGGAGTTGAGGAATTTTCGCCAAATCCTCTACTTGCTTCAAGGCTTGCTCGGTGGTCCTGATGAGCTGTGACTCTAAACGTGTTCGCATTGCCTTAGACTCTGCCAACTGCAGGGTTAGCGCTAACTGACGAATCACGCCCAGCGGAGCCTTCAGCTCGTGCGCTGCCACCAATACGCCAGAAATACCGGCGGTTTTTTCTACCTCGCTTTGCATAGTCTCATTATAACACGACGATGTCGCCGTGCCCGTAAGTTATATGTGTAAAAATTACAACATTTACCGTAAACATAAGCAAATTTAGAGGAAAAGAGTGGTTAAAACCCCATAAAACTTATCAAACTATTGACTTTTTAGACAATGTGTGCTACAATGGAGATATAGGGTGAAATGTTCACCTAGTACAATTTAACAATGATGGTGATTGGATTTCAGTTAAATGTACAAAATGCAAAGAGGAGGGAATGACCGTGTATGAGCTTAAATTTCACGGAGAGGAGCTGAGCCTTGGCCAGCTTGCGACCTTATATGGCGTAGACGAAGCTTGCATGGTATCTGAGAAACAACTATCTCAGATACCATCGAGTCTTATTGGCAAAAGTTCCACCAGCAGAGAAAAGATATTGACTTATTGGCTCGAGTGCGAGCAAGTTCGTAAGGGTTGCTTGGCAGGTTGCAAAGGTTTAACTTTGCGGTTAAATAGACCGTTCGAAATGAATAATCCTACTCAGGGCAGGATTAGCAGTAACCCGCTCCTTTATGGGTTCAAAATGCCGTCGTTACTCAAAGCAATTTGGGGACCGCTGGAGAATGCCACGGTGCTGCCAGGCCGTTACGAAGAGAGCTTTAAAAGTAAAATCGGTCGCAAGGTCTTTACAGTCGATTTTTACGCGCCGCCAGAGCATCTCATGATTTTTGTAGGCAGTCTCATTCTGAAGAATTACTCTCATGATGAGCAGTGGAACAGGCTCCGGCGGCTGGCAAAATATTTTTATCTGAATCCGCAGAGCAGTCGAGCCGTGATGATCCTGCAATTTAATATTTATGATGCAGGAGGAGGATTAAAGGGGCTTAACTCGAAGGACGCCGCAAAGCAGCAATGTCAGCGTTGTATTGAGCTGATGTCTCATCAAGGATTACTTGATCTGCGCGTAAGCAACCAGCTGCGCCCTGATCAGCTGAAATCTGAGGATGTGATCGTGCTCGACGCTCAGGGTGATAAAGTTGACCCAACCGTGCCGGCTGACTCCACAGAGAGTGGCCAGAAAGAGAAGCCGGACACTTTAGAGTGGCTTGCTTTGAAGCCTGATGTATATATATTATACATCAAGATTGACCTAACCGCTGAGGATAGGAGCCAGTGGCTCATGTTCGAGAGCTTATATGCTCCGGAAAATTTGACAATGGCGCAGCAAATGAAGGAAGCTGACATCAAAGCCATTACGGGTAAGCGTTTCGAGGGCATGATCGCTCGATTGGTGGACAGTCGAAAGGGAGCGAGAGAATTTGGTTATATGCTGCAAAAAATCGGAAAAGGGGGCAAGAAAGATGAGTAAAAATGAAATGCAGCAACTTCGGGAGGAAGTTGACAAAGTAGTTAAGAAGATGCCTCAGCTTCATGTGTGCGTAACGGACGACGGTAGGAAGTTTAGTTACAGACACGATCAGGCTGACTGGGAGTTTAAACTGAGCGAGCCTCCTAGCTATGATGACTTAGCGAAGCTCTATCAGTTTGCTAACAAGGTGTCAGTTTATCGGCAATATCTGACGCTACGCCTTCGCTTCGCAAAATTGGGATACATCATGCGTCTGCAACAGGAGAAGATGTTGCTTGCGGGAATTGAGTCCTCATCGACCATTTTCTTACAGAATGGCTATGCCTACGAGCGTGGCGACTTTGAAAAGGTTAACGATCTGTTGTGTCAGTTAGAATTACTGCGCGACTTTAGTGGCCTCCGGGAAGCCATTTCGGCTACCTCGCTGGACTGGTATATGGTCTTGCCGGCAGTGGATGACCTGGCCGCACGGGCCAATGGCCGGAAGACACATGTGTCGATGTCGGTAACTGTGCACATGCGCGGGCAGACCCCGCAGTGTTATAAGCCCCTTGACATATTCTCAAAAGAATATCCGTTCTCAAAAGAATATCCGTTTGACCTGATAGGGTTTAATAATCTTAAGACTAATATTAATTCCATTAAGACTAATAAGCCCACATTCACTGGTGAAGCTCACTAGTGAATGGTGCTCGTCTGCCATCATTGAGCATTTTAACCCCGATCAATTGCTGAGCGGGGTTCGCTCGTCCCCTGATCATGATGATGCTTAGTTGTGAATTGGTTTTTTAGGGATATATTGTATTATACTATAGCATAGTGATCGCCTTTTCTGATTACATGAACCATACCTAAAAACGTCAATTTTTAACTTACCGGCATCTTAATCTAAAAATACTACTTAAAAGAGTAGATATATTAGAGGAGTGAAACAATTTGAGCGTTCAATCAAAAAAACTCTTGACTTTTTAGACCACTTGTGCTAATATGGAATTAGGCTAGTCTGGTCAACTGGACTGATTTTGGTTGGAAATAGTTCAGAATATCCTAGGCTCCAAGCAAGTTTTGAAGAAATTCCCGTTACCCTAATTCTGATGAGAATACTCCAAAACTTTCACCAATCATCTTAGATAACATCAGCCTCTAATATATTAGCCGCAGTTGTTTTTATCATCCTCGCTTACTTTGCGACGCGATTAATGCTCCAGTATACTATGTTGGACATTTTTAAGAAAACAGATTAATTGCAAAATAAGAGGTTTTTATCCCGGTTCGGTTATGAGTAAAAATCAGGAAACGATTGGGCTTTTTCAGAAAACAATGTTACAATAAGAGTATGAATAGAGTGCCACTTGCGGAGCGGATGCGCCCTCAGACTTTAGATGAAGTGGTGGGGCAAGATCAAATTATTGGCGAAGGTAAGATTTTGACGGAAATTTTACGTAAAGGTGAGCCGGTAAATTTAATTTTCTGGGGACCTCCGGGTACGGGCAAGACGACACTGGCTCGGATTTTAGCTAAAGAATACCAGGCAGATTTCGTAGAAATTTCCGCAGTCACGGCTAAGAAAAAGGACGTGGAAGAGGTGGTAGAGCGAGCCCGGGTGAACTGGAACTTGGGGATGCGGACAGTGTTATTTGTTGATGAGATTCACCGCTTCAATAAGGCACAGCAAGATGCTTTTTTGCCGCACGTGGAATCAGGACTGATTATTCTGATTGGCGCCACGACCGAAAACCCAAGTTTTGAAGTGATTTCGCCATTGCTCTCGCGTTCGCGCGTCGTCGTCGTGTCAGCTCTTAAACGCGAACACATTTTGCAGGTGTTGGAGCGGGCGGTTGAGGCGGAAACCGCCTCAACCAGAGTCGAGCGCGCAGCGCTCGAACTCATCGCCGACCTGTCGGGCGGCGATGCCCGCTCCGCACTAGGTGATCTCGAATTAGCTTTAAGCCTTGCATCTAAAGTTGATTCTCAAGTCGTTGAGACGGCGGTTGGTAAAAAAATGCCCCTCTATGATAAATCTGGCGATTATCACTACGATAATATTTCCGCTTTTATCAAATCGATGCGTGGGTCAGATGTGGATGCTACGCTCTACTACCTGGCACGTATGGTGGCCGCTGGTGAAGATCCTAAATTTATTGCTCGGCGCATGGTGATTTTTGCCTCGGAAGATATTGGTATTGTCGGGAATGGCGCCCTTAATCTTGCCGTCAGCTGTTTTGAGGCGATTGAACGGGTTGGTATGCCGGAGGGTGGCATCATCTTGAGTCACGTAGCGGTGGTTTTGGCTAAAGCAAAGAAAAATCGTGACACTTATAACGGTTGGGCTAGGGCGCAGAGTCTGGCCGCTAAAAGTATGGGGCTACCTGTGCCAACTTGGCTGCGAAACGCGCCCACTAAGTTAATGAAAGACCTTGGCTTCGGTGAAGGGCAACAGTGGACTGCTGGCTTTCACCTGGACAAAAACTATTTACCAGACGAGATTAAGGACCAGAAAATTTTTGGTCAGCCGAGTGATTATAATCATAATGACAAATAGTTTTAATGACCGGTCTTGTGGCGGATGTTTCGAGTATGATATAATGAAAGTAGATTAATAAAGGAGTTTTATGGCAGATTTTAATAAATTTTTAACCCCTGGGGATTATGATAATGGCGAAATTAATGTTGTAGTAGAAATTCCAACTGGCTCTAATCATAAAATTGAATGGGATCGCAAAAACGCTTGTTTCATGTTGGATCGGATTGAGCCAATTGCTTTTGCTAAGCCATGCAACTATGGCTTTATTCCGCAAACTCTAGACGAAGATGGCGATGAGCTTGATGTGCTTTTGATTACTGATCAGCCATTAACGACTGGAATTTACACTAAGGCGCGTATTTTGGGTGTGATGAAGTTTGTAGACAGTAATGAAGTCGATGATAAAATCATTGCTGTACCAGCCGATGATCGCAATAATGGCGACCGCTATAAAACCTTTAATGACTTACCAGTCCAGTTAATCAAACAGATCGAATTCCACTTTAGTCACTACAAAGACTTGAAAAAACCTGGCTCAACCATCGTTAAAGAATTCGCTGGTGTTGATGAAGCTAAAAAAGTTATCGCTGAGGCTATCACTCGTTGGAACGAGCAAGCCTAAGGCATTAACGTAGAGGATAAAGACAACGCCCTGATTTTCTCAGGGCGTTGTGGTGGGTTTAGAGGGACAATTAGACAAAATTGCACAAAATGCAATTTGACTATTGACTTTTATAAGAAAGTGTGCTACAATAGAAAGATAAGATGTAGTTAATACATGGCAAATTAAAATTTGAAATATCTAAAGTAAGGTATGTTTGGCCTGAATCTTAACTATATCTCAGAATGTAACTCGGAAATGACACTGATTGGCGTATGGTAAAATACGCAGGACAAGGAGGAAATGATGTTTGGCAACAGGGAAAAAAGAAATTTTTTGAGAGAGGCAGAGTTTTTAGGGTGTGCTGCCAGTGAGCTTCAGTGTTACACGGAACTTTCACCAACGCTTGCGGCTGATATCAGGTTAATTAATGCCGAATTGGCGGATCTTAAAGCACTGAAGCAGGTATCACTCGGACAGTATCAGATTAAACTGGATGACTGGAAGGCTGATTTAAATCGCATTCAGGACCGCATAGCACAGCATGGCTGCGATAGGTTGTCAGCCGAGCTGCTGGTGCGTCGTAAGTTGCTACAGCTTCAGCCTCGAGCGGAACAGTGTGGTATTGAAATTCTAACGAAGTTTAGCAACTTTAGGGTTAAGATCTTTCAGCGATCCCTATTGTTTGCGTACGAGTCTAACGCTCTTGAGTTTGTGAAGGCTCAAATTTTTGCTTCTGAATTATTGTCAGATTCTATGCGCCTACATAGCCCTTATACGGGTGACTTAATGGCGTACGCTCTTGAACAGTTTGATAGCCGTGTGCAGTTGGATCAGGTTAAAGCCCAGAGTTCTAAAACGGATCAAACTGGTGCCGCGACTAGTAAGAAGAGGCTTAGTTTGCAGAAGAATTTAGCCAACACCGAAACGTCTACGACGACACCAACAGTAAATCCTGCCGAGGCCGCAGACTCTGATTTAGCGAATTGGCTGTCTAACTTTCGGGAAGTAGCTGGCGACAAATCTCGCAAGCAGGCACGCCGATACGTGCAGGGTCTGTTAAAGCGATTGCGCGTGCATGCATCCTGGGTAGAAGCTGGTCCGAAACGCTGTAAATTGTATATGGGTGAACTCCCTTACAGGATTACTCTGAAGGTTCCATATACCAAGAATGGCATGATGCTGACTGCTCAGACCATTAAAGTCTATGCTGAGCTTCAGAATCAGAAGACTAAAAATGCTGAAATGTAACAGTACCGCAGTGTTTTAATGGTTTATGGGTCTTGTTTCGTAGCTATCTCCTCAAGAATATTAATCGGAGATATGCGAATTAGACAAAGGTCGACATCATTATAAATGGCGATTTTCTTGGGGGGATCTTGCTGTAAAGCAACCCTCATTTATACTTCAATGTTTAGAATGAAAGCAAGATGCTGGCTGTGGCCATCTTAGAGCGCAACGTAACATGATGACGGTCCCGGAAAGGGGAAGACGCCTATATCGTATCAATGAGAGCGCTCTCATTCGGAGGACTTTAGATGTTATCTAAACACCCAACCCGCACGTAGTGCGGGTTATCATTTCCGATCCTACAAACAAGTGCCTGTCATTACTTCAACTATAATTCACTAATCTTGACGCGCGTCTGTTCAGTGGTATCGCGATCTCTTACAGTAACACTATCATCTTCTAGGCTGTCAAAGTCGATCACTACACACTTAGGTGTGCCAATTTCATCCTGTTTCTTATATCTCTTGCCGATGTTGCCAGAATCATCCCAAGTTACGAAAGTATACTTATCTTTCAATTTCTGGTAAACCTCCCTAGCTTTCGCTACTAACTCCGGCTTGTTTTTTAGTAACGGGCTCACGCAATACTTATATGGAGCCAAGTTCTCTGGCAATCTCAAAACTATCCGATCCTCATCCTCTAGATACGCGCTCGTCAGTACCGCCAAGAATAATCTTTCTACTCCAATACTGGGCTCGATGACGTGTGGGATGAAAGTCTCACCAGTTATTTTATCGCGATACTCCATATTCTTACCTGATTCGCGTTGAATATTACTAAGATCATAATCGGTTCGGTAAGCAATACCCATCAATTCTTCACGCCCGTTCGGATAGTCAAACTCCACATCTACCGTTCGCTTACTATAAAACGAACGGTCTTCTTCTGGAACCTCCAAATCATGAATCAAGTTCTCTGGCAATCCCATAGTCTCTTCAAGGAAAGTATGTGTTGCTGCCAATAACTCCTCAAATCTCTTCATGCCTTCAGCTGGCTTAACGAAATATTCGATCTCCATTTGGCTGCATTCACGGTCGCGCAAAATGAAATCACGTGGAGAAATTTCGTTACGAAAGGCTTTACCTTGCTGAGCTAAACCAAACGGTAAATCTGGATAAATCGTGTCTACCACATTTTTGAAATTAGTAAAAATCCCCTGGGCGGTTTCCGGCCGCAAATATGCCACGCTGTTCTCATCACTGACTGCGCCAACGTGGGTCTCGAACATCATGTTAAAGCTCTTAATCTCGTCCCAGTTAAATTTGCCGCAATTTGGACACTTGATCCGCTTTGCCAAGAATTCCTCAGTCGTGACGCCTTCATTCATATTGTCACCCAGTTTATCGGCCCGAAAACGACTATGGCACTCCTTACACTCGATTAATGGGTCGTTGAAAGTATCAGTATGTCCGGATGCTCTCCAAGTGCGCGGATTCATAATAATCGCGGCATCAATGCCATACATATCATCTCTTTGATCTACCCAGTAATGCCACCACAAATTCGTGATGTTGCGCTTCAACATTACTCCCAAAGGACCAAAATCCCATGTTCCGGCCATACCACCGTAAACGTCTGACCCCGGAAAAATAAACCCTCGCCTTTTACATAAACTTACAATATCTTCCAACTTACTCATAATACCTCTATTATAGCATAAATATTCAGCAATTGGCTTAAATTAACCTTAAAATTTTACACTTTGGATTTCCGCCAACCAGCCCTAAGCGCTTCGTTTTCGGAACAGAACCAGCGTTCACCAGTGCTGGTGTCGATTTGAGTGCGATTATAGAAGCTTTGACCAGGCAAGTGATAAATGTGCTCGCCGCTGGAATTAATATTGCCTTTGATTTGGCAACTGGCTGTATCAGTGGAGCTGTTATTGGGAGCATTGCTTGAATTATTGTCGGTAACATGATTTTGCGCAGCAGGAGCCGGTGTGGGTGCTGTTGTTTGAGGTTTCACGCACGTATCAGACGCCCAGAGACCAACTTGGTTAGCCGTGGCTTCTTCTTGAGCTTGCTTATAGTTAATTTGGTTTTGGTAGGGAATGTCATAAGTATATTCGAAGCCATAGCCCTTTTGTATCATTTCAAGGCCAATGTCTTGACCATTCAGATAAACATAGCGCAATAAACGGCCATACTTATCGCGATCAGTTTGAGTTGGGTCGGAGGCCAATTTAACGGTTTGACCGGACAGCCTCGCTTTGAGATAATTTGAGGCTTCTTGTCCAAAACATTCGACCGACTTGCGAGGATCGATGGTTTCTGGCGTGTTAATACCAATAATTCGCACGGAAGTTAACTGTCCATCATAGGTAATTTTGAACGTGTCTCCATCTACTACATACTCCACCGCATATTCTTCAGTGGGTATAATATCGACTTTCTTCGTTTCCTCAATATTATTTGGCGCAACCTCATCGTCTGAGCTTTGGCTGGATTGATAGGTGCTACTAAAAGTGTCAGACGACTGATAATTTTCCGGTGTAGCTGAATTTAGCCTGCTTCCAGCTAGAAGCCACGCAGCTCCTAATAACAGTACGACAGCACTAATGGTCGTTAGAAATTTATGATTTGCTTTTCTTGCCATTAGCCGATTTATTCCCTGACTTATTCTTAATTTTGACATTAGTTTTGACTTCGCGCCCTTCTTTCGTTGTTACATGATCATACATTCCTTCCATCAAATCTGGATCAACGGCAATTGCCATCTGGGCTTCAATTCTGGCTCTAGCGGCTTCATTGTATTGCGAAATACTCTCAAGTACGGAATTTCGAGAATTCTGCAAGCGAAGAGCATATTTGGGATATATTTGCAGGGCCGAAATATCCTTGATGATTTCTCCTCTTAATTCTGACAAATCATCTAAGATTTTTTGATATTGTCGTCTTGCAAGAAAATATTCACGCATATTTACGTCTGTCAGGATTCTAACGCCATCCCTTGTCATGAATCCAGTACCAAGATAAAGAATCATCTGGGTGATTGCAATTACAAAACTAGGTAATGATTCCTCAGAGAATAGAACTTGCCCAAATGATACTTCGCCAGCAATTAAAGCGCTCATATCACCGGAGCTAACCATACCTGAGATTAATTTTGCAGTTACCAGCGCACCTCCCGCAAGTCCCCAAAAAGCATACGAAAGCCAGTAACCCTTGTAACTACTGTATTTAGGGTTGCCCATTTGAAAGCCTACAAATGCCATCGAGGCAAAACAGCTAGCGCCAATAATTGCCGAAATACATACAGCTTGGAAACTATCAATGTCTGGACTCAAAACTTCCAAAGTTGCTTTCATAAACATTGCATCGATCACTTCGCTCAATAATCCAACCGTTACAAAAATTGCCGCACACCACGGGAAGCGTACTCCCGATGTTATTTTGGCGCGAGTGTTAGTTTGTGAACTACTGTTTTCTGAGTTACTAGTTTCTTCTGCGGGCTGGTCTAAGAACTTTGGCTGAAAAGCTCTTTTAGCTGTCAGTTTTTTGGACGAGATTTTAAGGGGATTTTTAAGCTTTAGCTTCATCATTTTTAACTCCATCCGTAATTAATTTTTTCCAGTTTAATTCGTGAGGTAAACTAAGAATTTGACGTACCAGCTCGTCAGCATCATTATAAGTCTCAGATAGCTCTAGCGAGGACTCAGCCTCCGGATCTACCATCATAAGTTTGCGACACATACGTTGTTCAGCTTCTTTCAACTCTTTAATTTGTTTTTGGTAGTTTACCAGTTCAATATTTAGTTCTCCTAGACCTTGAGCATACATTTCGTCAATGATATTTTGTTTGTCACTAAAAAGCCTATCAATGTCGAAGTTCCATTTATTAAATTTTGCATCAATGTATTTATGATAATAAAATAGGGCTTGCGGTTTTGCAGAACTGGGTAGATGATGTTGTGTTACTTCCTCATCCTGGATCTTCTTTAAGTCATCCACGACGGTTTTCTCCATTTTATCAAGGCGCCGTTTGGGGATAATTTCCTTTGGTAATACACGTAGGTCACGCCAATCACGCTGAATGCCCAGCCATTGTTTAATTATTCCAATCATGATATAACTAGCTCCTTTACAATCGGATGATTGGCCCATTTTTCTAATTGAGCCATCTCGGGTAAACGATACCTTAACTGATTAATGCGATTAATTTTCTTGATTGCGCGATTAGTATATTTTTCGTAACGCAGGTCAAATAATTTCGTTATACGATAGGAAACTTCCGTAAAATCATCAATTACGGCCTGTTTCTTCTCTTTAGCAATCTCAAGATCGCGCTTAGCTTGATTAATGATGATAGTATGGTCGCGCAGTTGTAGAATAAGTCGATGCTGTTTTTGTCGTTGAACATAAACTTCTTCATTTAAAGCGGCATCTTCGAGTAAGGAATCGGTTAACGCTTTTAGCTCCTGGCAGGTTTCATACTTGATTGTTGCTGCTTTTAAAGCGCTCTGGCATCTCAACAGATGTTGATTGGCGGTAGTTAGCGCTTCAAGGTAGTCTTGATAAATCTGATTCATTAAAATATTTCGTTGATTTGAAAGCTGTACTACGTAAGGTGTATCTACGTGAAAATTCCAACGTCCGTCTGGCTCAACTTTGTTTAGGCGAATCTTCCAAGTACTAAGCTTATAATGTTTGGCAAATTGTCTCAAAATTTTCTTCTGATCCTTGCGCCCGTAAAACATATCTTCCCAGGCTTTGTAATAAGGTATGCGTAGCTCGGGATTTAGAATTTGCGCAAAAAAGACAATAATCGTACAGGCTGCCAGAATCCAGAATAATCCTCCTAGATCCCACTGGTCTAGTTTCAATATATATTTAAGAATTTTACCAACCAGAATTGATAACGCAACAACTAAAGAAGTTGTTAACAAAGTATTAAATACTAAAGCATGCGTACGAAACGCGTTATAATGTGCCAACTTAGACATTTAGTTCTCCAGCACCTCAATAATCACAGTGCGACGCTCATCGTCGGGTAAACTGCTCTCTTCTGGGCAAAGAAACTCTTTACCACTTTTTTCTGGTGGGCCACCGGCCTTACCGTCTACTGAGATTTGTGATTTGTCTATTCCGAGTTCAACTAGTAGGTCTCGAATTGCCTTCGCGCGTTCAAGACTTAATGAATTATCATCGGCGCAAGTGGCAATGTACCCAGTAATCTTTAACTTTAGATTTTTACTCGCCTTAAAGCGTTTGGAAAAATTCTGTAGTTTATTTTTGGTTAAATCAGGATTTTTGAGGCTGGCTAGGTCTGGCTTAAACTCACCTATTTTTTCATTAACTTCAAACTTATCACCCGCAGTCAACGCTGAAGTGAAAGTTTGAGCTACGAGATGGCTAGAGTCTACCGATTTTGTGTCTTTTGTAATTCCGATAGGATTATCTAGACTAAGCTCAGTTGCCCCCAAATAGTTTAGTGTGGCCTCATAGATTGATGCAGTTTGTTCACTATATTCTGACATGTCTTTCTGCGGAGCTACTACTTCACCGAGCCCGTACCAGATAATAGTCTTGCCTTCTAGGGAAGCTCTACTAATCTGATTCTGTTTTGCAAGATAATTTTCTAATTTTGTTTGGTCTTCGCCATATCTTGTTAATACATCATCGTGCGCAAAGTCAAGCACACCCGTGTCACTATAACCTGAACCGATTACGATAATTAGCGGATTTTCAGCAGACTTGGGTAAAAGTTTGCTTGCTTTTAGGATTGCGCTCATATAGTCTGCTCCTGATGCGTCTGCCGGAGTAGTCATAGCGGCCTCGAGCTCCTTCTTAACCTTATTTAGATTATTCCTTGATGCGTTAATATTTTTAGCTACCCCTGAGCTAGCTTTAAAATCGAGCGTATGATTATCTCCCGCCACGGAAACAAGCTTCACATTTTTTATGTTATCACTATAAAATACGTTTTTTAAAATATTGTCAAATTCAGAATTATCTAGGAAAATATCGGGCGAAGGCGAGTTCTGTGTATTTCCAACCACAAAAACTGCCGCGTCATAAGCGCCAGGATCGACTAAACAGTACCCCTTTCTATCTGGATCAGGATCACAATCACCGCTATCATTGGTGTTTCCGTCACCAAATGGGTTTGTCATGAAAACTATTCCAGCAATTACTACTAATACGAGTAGTGCAAGAATAGGGAAATTTGATTTATTTCTGCGCGACATAAGTATTATTTTCTCCTTTTTTGCCCCCATAATACCATTGTATCACAGATTTGATAAAAAGTCAATACTATAATTTAAGAATGCGCATACTACAATAATATTATATAAAATAATAAAATAATAAAATATTATACCGATTATCGACCTTAGCATTGCGGAAATCGGTTTTTGATTCTTTAGTCGGGTTTTATTAATTCGTAGCCTATTTCAGAGGTATCGGTTCTTGGTCTGAGCTGCATTTTCTGGGATCGAATGGCGATACCGTGTTTAAATGGGTAGTAGGGGTGGACCCGTGATAACAGATAGCATTTTTCGCTAAAAATTTGAATCTAAAAATGGAACTTTGTTTTTCTGTCTGATCTGTGATAAAATAAAACTGTCCTACTATTTAAAAACATAACTACCGTTTTGATTTTGTTCTTTTCTCGGACACAAGCGTTTAAAAAAGTTTTGCATATAAGCGACATCGCATAGTAATACAAAGCTTTTTTGCGTTTGTGGTTATGAATGGTAGTAGGACACCTTGCGGTGTCGCTTTTTGTTGGGGAGTTCTACGACCTTATAATCTTCACAAAAAAACAAGCGGCACCCAAGGTGGCCAAATTAAGAATTTGTACAATCTGCCAGGCATCTTCGGTGATGGGACGCATCCCACGTCACTAGTTCGCTGACAGGATAGACCTGAGTCTGTTCATATTTCGCTAAAATGGCTTAGCACGAGATTTTCGCAGGAAGCTCACCAAGTACGACGTGTTGGGCTCGATCTCGTTATTGGTAGGGCAGATTGCACGGCTGAGGAAATGGGCATTTAACTAGAGACTAGCTCACTCCCTACTGAAGCTCAAATGCTGCAGCGATAGATGCCTCATTCATCTTATGGGGAGTTAATTTGCTACGCTCTTAGGCTCAAACAGTAATAAATCAAATTCAACTTTCACCGGAATTTATTAGTAGCTAGGCTACGCTAGGTCGAATTATATTAACCCTAAAAGCAGGAGGTAACTAGATAAACGGCTGCACGCAAGTTAGTGAAAAACCTTAAATATTGTGAAATTTTGGAAATAGACTCACCCCACTCACGAAACGTAGTGGGGTGCTATGCTATAAGTACTCAAGTCCCCATCAAATTCCTGGAACCGGAAAAGCTAAGGCGAGCTCTCGCACTTCATCGCGTATCGTAGCTAACTCTTCATTGTAGTTGTCTAACGCGCTCTCTTCCTGGGACTCAGCGCAAATATCAGCCACTCGCTTCATCCAATTTGCGATCTGTTTCATCTCAGCTTCACCAAGCCCTCTTGTAGTTATAGCTGGAGTACCCAATCTAACACCGGATGGCCTAAACGCACCACCTTTATCAGTTGGCAGAGCGTTAGCATTGAGGGTCAATCCAACGAGATCCAGAGCTTTTTCATAAATTTTACCATCAAAACCAAAACTACTTTTGACGTTAACTAAAAGTAAGTGATTGTCCGTACCGCCACCTTGTAACTCGAATCCTAAGTCGCGTAATTCATTTGCTAAAGTTTGAGCATTTTTGATGATTCTGGCAGCATAATCACGAAATTCTGGCTGAAGATCCTCCTGAAAAGCTACGGCCTTAGCCGCGATAATATGTTCTAGCGGCCCACCCTGCGTACCAGGGAAAACCGCTCGATCAATTAAAGTTGGAATGTTTTCTAGCTTGTGTTCACATTTTTTGAGCGGATTACCAACCTTGCCCTTACTAATGATCAACCCCCCCCTTGGCCCGCGTAAGGTCTTATGAGTAGTGGAAGTCATCACTTGAAAGCCGTGATCTAGAGGATTGGGGTGTACTTTGCCTGCGATGAGGCCTGCCACATGCGCCATATCGGCCATGAGTAAAACCTCATGTCCACTCTGCTGACTCACCTTGTCGGCAATCGACTTCACTCGACCGAAGTCCGGAATCTTCATAAAAGCCGAGTAGCCAACCAAAATAAGACTCGGCTCATTATCTAGGGCTAACTTTTCTAGCTCATCGTAGTCAATGTCTCCGGACGCTGTCACGCCATAGCCGATAAAATTATAAATTTTGGCGCTCCGCGTGACGGGAGATCCATGCGTTAAATGGCCACCAGCGGGTAGTGACATTGCTAAAATCGTATCTCCAGGTTTACACCAAGCGAAATAGACCGCTTCATTCGCGTTGGCGCCAGAATGTGGCTGCACGTTAGCGTGATCGGCATTAAATAGTTGCTTGGCGCGTTCAATTGCTAAAGTCTCAATTTGGTCAACATTTTCGTTGCCACCATAATAACGTTTTCCCGGATAGCCTTCACTATACTTATTCGTTAAAACCGACCCCATAGCTTGTAAGACGTTTGCAGAGACATAGTTCTCGCTTGGAATCAACTCTAGACCCTCGCTCTGTCGCTTCTCTTCTTGTTTGATGATCTCAAAAACTTCATCGTTCATACTATGCCTCCACGCTTATCTAATATCCCGATCATAGCACGTCTATTTTGACGGGTCAACACTATTTCTCAAAAACCTTCTTAAATATTTCAATATGTGTTTTTGATGGATTAAACTTTACTTCCATCAAGCGCTAACGGCTTGGTAGTACAACAAAAAATCCCACAATGGGGGATCTCACATGCAATTGTATCAAAATTGAATATTTTTTGTGGTGGTTCCGACTGGACTTGAACCAGTGACACAAGGCTCTTCAGGCCTCTGCTCTACCAACTGAGCTACAGAACCAAAAACTACAAGACTATTTTAGCACACAAGTTCTTTTTTGATAAGCCTTTTTTTGATCTTTTTGTCCATAATATTTTATTTAATATGACATTTTGGATTAAGCACAACATTTTAGTGTCAAAATTGTTAGAATAATGACTTTTTTGGATTTTTTCTAACAGGGAACTACTTAACACTTTATAAAGTATCTTTGAAAATTGTAAATTCTTATGGTGCGAAAGTATTGTATGATAAATGTCAGGGGGAGATAAAAGGAGAAATAATGCTAAAAATCGCCGTATTTGATGGTGGCTGGGGTGGAGAGAACGTGGCTGACTATCTGGCTAACGAACTCAATATTATTGAAGTGATACGAATTATTGATTGGGCTAATGCCCCTTATCACAACAAGACTCTAGCTGAAATTTGCATGCTGGCCGAGAATAATTTAGCTTCTTTTATCAATAAAGTTGACGTGATTGTGCTGGGGGGATACGTAGTGTCAATGGCGTTGGAATACCTCAGCCAACGTTATCCGAAGCAAAAATTTATTAGCGTAGGCGTAGACCGCGACTATCTTTCCGAGTCCAAACACGCGCCTCACCGTGTTACGGTGTTCATGAACCACCTGCTTCTACACAGTGAATTCCACCAGCTCATCTGTCAACATTTTCCGCATAGCGAAGTTTTAGCTCCCAATTGTTCTGACGAAGAGGCTATGATTGACTTAGGCGAGTGCGGAACTCCTAATTTATGCCGAAAGCTAGATTGCGAGCATACGGGGTCTGAAATAATTATCTTGCTCAATACCCACTTCTGGCATCTTCAGTGTGAGTTGGAGGAGTCGACGTCTTGGCGTACCGTGGTGGTAGATTTTCGAAAAAAACTACTACGTGACCTCTGCATTTCATTGAAGCTAAGGGGCGTAGATGGCGGTAGACCA
Source organism: uncultured Candidatus Saccharibacteria bacterium (assembly GCA_947565505.1). Lineage (GTDB taxonomy): Bacteria > Patescibacteriota > Saccharimonadia > Saccharimonadales > Saccharimonadaceae > Nanosyncoccus. The sequence goes on from CANOGH010000002.1 coordinate 18,701, forward strand.
ATTTAAAGTTGCTGCGGAACACTTCATTAAGATGGATTATGCTTTTACGTCTCCTGTAACTTCGAATTTGCGATGACATTGTAGCCTAGAATAGTGTAATTTTGACTGAGATAGGGTTTAATATGAAGTGATATCGTAATTTTCTGTCAAATATGATACAATAACAGGTATGAAAAAGTTTAATACCTCTCCGATTAGCGGCATGCAAGAACTACTTCCCGATATGCAAGTAGTCTTTAACCGATTGAAAGATAAGATTGCTACGACTTTCTATCGACATGGTTTTCAAAATATAGAGACTCCAACTATTGAGCGTACCGCTGTGCTTCTGGCTAAGGCTGGTGGTGATACCGAAAAGCAAATCTACAAGGTAATGAAAACTGCGGAGACTGGCAGTGGAGCTGAGCAGGCACTCCGCTTTGATCATACAGTTCCGCTTTCGCGCTACGTCGTCGAGCATCTTAATGATCTTACTTTTCCTTTTCGTGTATCTCAGATTGGACGTAATTTTCGCGGAGAGCGTACACAGAAAGGGCGCTTTCGTGAGTTTTATCAGTGTGATATTGATGTGATTGGCTGGGGTGAGCTTCCGATTTTTTATGATGCAGAAGTTATTTCTACCCTAGTTTCTGCACTGAAACAGCTGCCTTTACCTAATCAATTCTACGTTCGAATCAGTAATCGTAAGTTATTAAATGGTTTGCTGGCAGAGCTGAACTTAGAAACGCATAGCACGGCAATTCTTGGAATCATTGATCATGCCGAAAAAGTGTCCGCATCGGTCACCCTAAGTGCCTTGCAGTCGCTCGGTATTGGTGAAGTTGACATTGATAAAGTGGTAAATTTCATGAACCTAAGTGGCTCACGTCAGGAAATTATACCGCAGTTGCGAGATTTGGGCTTTACGAATGTGGATTATCAGACTGGTTTAGATGAGCTTGATCAGGTTCTCGCTATGGTAGAAGCCGCTCATCCAGATCAGCTAATCTTTGCTGATATGAAGATTGTGCGTGGGCTGGATTATTATACTGGTACTGTTTTTGAAACCAACGTTAAAGATTGCGGTTGGCTAGGATCAATTTGCTCCGGTGGTAGGTATGACGATCTCGCTAGTAATTATACTGATAGCCATCTTCCTGGTGTTGGTGGATCAATAGGTCTCACTAGGCTTTTTGATGCGCTGAGGGATTGTGGGGCTGTCCACGCGAGTGAAATAAAGCCAGTTGATATCTGTTTGATTCCTTTGGATAAAACGTGTTATGACCAAGCGATATCTCTAGCCGCCAAACTTCGCCGTGAGGGTAAGAGTGTCGACCTAGTTTTGACTAATAAAAAACTTGGCGATAAGATCAAGTACGCCAGCAAAATTGCTCAATCTATGGCGGTTTTAGGTGAAGATGAAATTAAGGCTAAAACCTACAAATTGCGTGATTTAAAAACTGGCGCCGAGCAAATTGAGCATTTCTGACCTTACCAACCTTACGCTTCTGGTAAATAGTGGCACGATGCACTAAGAAGCCGACCCAACGAGCGCGGTAGCTGGATGGGTAGGTATCTGCGCTATTGAAATCGAGGTTGTACGCGTTACTAACATCAGGATAAGCGGTACTAGACCAATAGTCTCCATCGTGGCCCACGGCCCTCAGGGAGCCAGTATCCAGGTGGACATTCCCGCTACGGGTAGAACTACTTCACCTCAGTGCTTATCATAAAAATGCTCAGAAATCCGCTCAATTACGGTTTCTACAATTAAACGCTTCATTTATCACTATTCGACAATCGTGTATTTATGACCGGATTAATCTTGAACGGCAAAACTACAAAATTACCCTAAAGATGATACCAAAATCAGTCCAGTTGACCAGACTAGCTTAATTCTATATTAGCACAAGTGGTTTAAAAAGTCAAGAGTTTTTTGATGAATATGCGGATAAAATTGCCATCAAGAGATCAGTGTAAAAGTTTTATGTTATTAATCTTAATTATATCATACTATGCATCAAAATGCAATAGTCATGCATTCTCTGAGTTATGCTTCTAAGTGTAACAGTAGATAATTAATGGATCACGGAGATAAGGTAGCATAAAACTCATAGTTATGCAATAATATTACTATATATTCGAGTATGTAATACTAGGGAGCAGTAACTATGAGTTATAATTATTTCTGGACGGTTATTCATCCGCCAAACATACCCTTAAGGGCTTTCGAGAATAGTACTACTTAATCCCAGTGTATTCTTTTAGTAACTATCCTAGAGCCATAATTTAAGGAATCAAGCTACCTTTTACAAAGAGGTCTTGTTTTTTTGCAATTGATCCACCGCCCTTTCGAGGAAAAATTGCTTTAGCATGATATATTAAGATTAAAACCAAGTTATATAACAAAGTAGGCTTTCGGAGTTTTTCACCCCACACTAGTAAAATTTTTGTCCTGATCAAGCCCACCAATCATGACGGGTTCTTAGATATTGGTTCTAGATATTATTCTGTCGAATTATAGTTTTTCCTATAAGCCTGCATCAAGGTAGCGTAAAACGTAATCCCAGCCCCACTTGTTATCAAAACCAGCGGTTGTAAACTTATCGAACTTAAAATAGGGCATTCCTTCTGCCACCTGAGCGGTTCTCGCGGTATTCTTTTGAATTTCCTCTACCGTTTCGTGGTCCTTTACACATTTGTCAAAATCGTCTCCTAGCCCTACATTGTGCCCGATTTTTAGCCAATAATCTGCTGGCATATTCTCAATATGTGGCGAAGTTTTGGAGTCGCCGATCCCTTTAGAATGATAATCATCCCAAAGGGCCTGCAAGGCTTCATGATAATATTCCCAAAACTTATTTTCTCTCATGGCGCAATAGGCTCCTTCAGCGGCATCTCGAGAATATTCCGAACCACTACCCTCATATAAATAATCCGTCAGTCTAACTTCGAAAGCAATGTTATGCTCCTCTAAATATTGTTGGAATTCGTCCCAGTGATCCATGACCGCTCTTGAGAACACGTCACAATACGGGCACATCAAATCGGTGTACATAATATATAATTTGGGAGAGTCTAAATTCCCGACAGTGGCTGCTTCATTCCAGACCTTTTCTCCTGCAGATGGCTGTCTTGATGCACTTATAATGATTAGCGCAAACAGAATCGCGATAACGCCAATAATCGCTCCAGTTTTTATCGCCTTAAACACTTTTTACTCCTTTCTCAATCTTTTTTCTCAAATAGCGTTTACTACAATACATGGCATATACTTCTCTACCTAACTTTTTAAGGGCAAAAACCGCAACGATGATAGCCAAAACCGTTAGCATGCCGGATATTATACCAGCAAAGGCCAAACCATTACTGAAGAAGGCGCTTATGATTGGCGCGAGCAAAGTTGTGCCGCAAGTTGGGCATCCGGATCCTAGAACGGCGAGCCCTGTTACTAGGCCAGCACTCTGCAGCTTGTCGGCATTCTCAGATTTTGCAGAGGTATCTTTCTTGTGCTGTTGGCGCTGCTGCCAGGCAACAACGACTAAGCCAAGCAGGAATGATTGTAAAACCACAATGCAAAAAGTTAGTAAAAAATCCCAAAAATTACGCCCAACTCCGAAAAGCCCCAAAAACGCATCCTTCAGGATAGTAAATTTACCGGTCAAATCAGTTCTCCAAAAAAGATCTAATGCAGCAGTGCTACCAGATAGCAAATTCATTAACGTACCAAACAAAATAAAAGAAATGATTACCGTAACAACAAAACGCCAATCCCGAGTAGCCAATAGAATGCCTTCTCCCGCCATTTTACACTCGTCCAACCAACGCCGCACTGTGCCTCCAAAACTCTTCATATAGTCATTATATCACGGATATTTTTAAAAACCCAGTCCTAAAGCAAAAAATAATTATCTAAAAAAGCAAGTCTCAGTGTTCGGTTTTTCTCTGTTGAGCTGCATAAATGTTTCATCATGAAAAATCTCCAAAAACAAGCTTGACACGGTCAAAATGGCTATGATAAAATAAAAACAGGAAATCGGACATAGAATCTGTCGTTGAAAGATGCCCGAAATCCGCAAAAATTGGGTGGTACTTAATCTTACTGAATTAGTTTATTATTCGGTAAAATCATATAAATATAAAAATCCTGCTTCAAAGATCCGTAGTTGCAGGATTTTTAATGACACTAGCGTATAGCGATTGCTTCATTTTGCTAGTCTAGATAAGACTCTGTGGTTTTGTGGAGAATGAGCTATATAGTTAAAATATCCAAATTAAAGCCACCTTTTTGCGAATACTTAATGTGAATATAATTCAGAATTTTAAGCGTAGCTAATTAGTATGTAACGGAACTATTCAAGAAAATGAATCCAATTAACCATCAAGACGACCGGGCCGAGCCAGAACGAAATTATCGAGTTTTATCCCTGTTTTCTGGTTGTGGTGGGCTCGATTTGGGAATTGAAGGTGGATTTAGTTATCTTAAACGATTTTATCATCGCAATCCCTTTAAAATAGTTTGGGCTAATGATATCAGTGAGAGTGCTACGGCGACGCAGGCTTTAAATTTTGAGGATTTAGAGATTGTCACTGGTGATATTGCATGTGTACTAGCAGACGGCGCTAACTTGCCAGCCGCCGATCTGGTCATTGGTGGTTTCCCGTGCCAGGATTTTAGTTTAGCTGGTAAACGCCGCGGCGTAGACTCCGCTAGAGGACGTTTGTTCATGGATATGTCAACCGTGCTTCGCCTGGTGAGACCACAAGCTTTTCTCGCCGAAAATGTGAAGGGAATTTTATCCTGGAATGATGGCATGGCAATCCGCTGGATTATCAATGAGTTTACCGAAGCTGGCTACCGGGTGGATTATCGTCTATTCAAGATGGCTAATTATGGCGTTCCGCAAACTAGGGAACGTGTCATTATTATTGGCGTGCGTCAAGATCTGGAGCTACCAATTTATTGGCCGTTGCCAACGCACGTAGCAAGGAGTCATGGCGGTTTGCCGACCTGGCGCACTATTTATGATGCAATTGACGACATTAAAGAAGATCGTATTCAGCGAGAGTTGCCTAATTTCCATTACTCTCTGACCAAACTTAAACCTGGAGCACAGGGTAATTCCGTCACGAATGCTCGTCTCCCTGGACCTACCATTAGTGCCGAACACCACGGAAATATTGATTTTCACTATGAGTTGCCTCGCCGTTTGTCGGTTAGGGAAGCGGCACGTATCCAGACATTTCCAGATAGTTTTGAGTTTCTTTGGTCGATGACAGACGCCTATCGTCAGATTGGCAACGCAGTCCCGCCAGTTTTCGCTTGGCATCTGGCGCAAAGCTTGCAGAAAATGCTGAGCTGTGGTCGGAAAAGATAACCAATGAAAATAGTTAGAGAAGTATATTCTTGTGCAATGAAAAGACAAGTTAATTGGGGATGCTGTAGTCAGGTTGATACAAATCTTAAGCTGAACAATCGGGATTAACGAATGAACGCAATAAAATGTTTAACCGTGCGACCCCACAAAAAAAGACCAAACCGCGATTTGTCAAAGTCTTACATCTGCTGCATTCAAAAATGACCTGATATATCACCTTTAGCGCGCCTGGGCCTGCTAAAATGAAATACGTGATCCGTGTTCACTTTACTCTTGTTTACCACCAAAAAATGACTCAAATGAGCCATCTTTGTATCCTCTGGTGCCCGGTATGAGACTTGAACTCATATGGATTTCTCCATTCGATTTTAAGTCGAACGCGTATACCAATTCCGCCAACCGGGCAAGTTACCTACCATTATAGCACAAAAATTTGATTTTCAATAGCTGATTTTATCTCTAGGCTGCGAGCGTGATATACCTAGAAAAATCAGTACTTCTAAAATCCGTCCAGAAGCGTTCAAATAATCAAATGAGTTTGGCGCCCAGAAAATAGTATTTTTAAATCCGTAAGAAACACCTCTGTTTTAATAATTTATGCTAGATTTAGAAAGTCGGCGCTCGTAGAATCGTTATCGCTCTGTTATATATACTGGACAGCCAAAACGCGACTCAAGTCCGTCTATTATTCAACCCTAAATTCTCTATACCGTCAAATTTTCAGGCTTATCATCGTCGAAACACTAAATAAAATCATATTGTACAGAGAGAAAATGTCGAAAAATACTATTAAATTAAATATTTTTCATAAAAAACACGCAAAACTGCTTTTTCTGCAAAAAAGTTATTGACAAATTTCATAATCTGTGATACAATAGAAGTATAAGCTTAATTTAGAGAAAAATGATGCGAATAGTAAGAATCTGGGACTACTTTATGCGACGCAAAGCTCTGCTTTTGACAGTGTTGGGCGTTTTTTTCGCGAGTGGCTTTTTAAGCTATCGCTTCTTTGGTTCTCATCAGCAGACTATGGAGGTGCCACTGAGTGGAGAGGTAGTCGTTTCTGGCTATATCGACGAAGTTATGAACGATGATCTTGCTAGCCGGACGGATGCTTCACCGGTGATCGCTGCCGGCTCGGACGGGTCGGAAAATCCCTCACCGGAGCAAAGGTCCCAGAACTTTGAGGTGAGATTTGATATTACAGATGATGGCATTGTTATTTATCCTGACGGTAACCAGAGAGAAGTTTACAAAGAGCCGCAAGTAGATGATGCCACACGAACAATTGGTAGTCTTACGAATAAACCAGAGGTTAATCCGGTGGCAATTGCACTAGTGGGCTGTGGTATTATCACTCTTATTCTCGTCTTGCGGGCACTGGCAAAGAAAGCTCTTGCGCGTAGGGGGTTATTAGACTAAAATAATTCCAAAGGGAAAAAGTCATGCAAGATGTCTACAATTACTTAAAGAAGCTTGAGGTTAACTTCCTCGCCACGACGCGCGCGGGGGGGGTGCCTAGTTGTCGTCCTTTTGGTGACCCAGTAATGTTTGACCATAAAATCTACATTTTAACTGATGCCACTAAAGATGTCGCCAAGCAGATTGCCGAGAATAATCAAGTTTGTATCGTCGCCTATGATGGATCAACCTGGATGAGGATTTTTTGTGAATTAATTAATGATAGTCAAAACAGGCAAGCAAAACGGGCGATTATTGACGAATTTGATTGGGCCGAGGAGGCTGGTTTTACTTTAGGCAACCCAAACTTTGCATGTTACTACTTAGCAAATGCACAGGCTGAAATTCGTGATTCGTCGGGTAATTGTCTAGCTAAATATAATTTTTAAAAATTGAATCAGAGTTTTTTAGTGGTCAGTTCCTAGTCATTATATTTTAATATGTTTATCCTGCAAACCAATATATTAAATGGGGGCTATTGTGGTTTAGTGAACTATTTTTACGCCAGCCGGTTTCAATTAATACTATAAAAATTTTTAGTTAAATATCTAAGTTGGAGCAGTATGCTGTTCGTTAGCTTATATTACACCGCGGATCATGAGAGTTGTTAGCCTTGCCCGTACATTCTTGACTTTAGAAAACTTTAGCGCTAGAATAAAGAAAAGAGGAGTCATCAATATGGAACAAAGGAAGCCCAATCGGGCATTGGCTGCGATTGCTACTATAATTATGTTATCTATCTGTATTATGATGGTTCTATTTTTAGGCTATGCAATTGGTCGGTCGACCGTGGCGGAACCACGGCTTAGCGCTGAGACGACCTTGCCCCTACCAGAAGTTACTGGCGGCATTAGGGGCGAACAGTTTGGGGTTGACAAAAATATTAACGAGGAAACTATTGATCAATACATTGGACGAGAGGATGCAGTTTATCGCGATATGCGCATGCTAAAAGATCCAGCTAATTACGAAGCCATTGAAGGAGATTCATACTTGTCTGGCTATGTTGAAGGATTTGAAATCGTACCATACCCCTACATTATTAACGTAAAGGGTTTGCCAGAGGCGGTTGGCGACAGTTATTCTGGCAGTACGCTCTTTACGGAGCAGGCCGATGGTGAGATTGTGGCGAATTATGAGGAGTCCATGGAGATACTGGAAACGCTTTTCCCTCGCGATAAAGTAATCTTCCTGATGTGTGGCGGCGGCGGTTATGCTGGCATGACTAAGGATCTCCTAGTTAAGTTAGGTTGGGATAAAGACAAGATCTATAATGTTGGTGGTTATTGGAGCTACGCTGGAAGTCATGATGTTAAAGTAAAGCGCGAGCGTAACGGAAAAACGGTTTATGATTTTTGGAAAGTTCCATATCATAATCTTGAGATATTTGACGATTTAACATTGGCAGCAAACTATGAAAAGTAGAAAAATTTTAGGTATTATCGGTATGGTGGCGGCGGCTTTAATTATTTTTGGTGGCTTAGCAATCTTGTCATTTGGCATGCGCTACCCCTTTCATCTGGATTCGGAATATTACCAAGCAAAAGACTTCACTACTATTCACTATAATGAGCTCACGGAACTGATAGCGGAGAAGAAGTCTTTTGTGGTGTTTGTTTATCAGCCAATGTGTACGACCTCAGCTGATTTTGAAGAAGTACTGGATGAATTTCGTACGCAAAATCAAGTTAGTATCTATAAAATTGCTTTTTCTGACATTAAAGATACGGAAATCGGTCAAAAAATTCAGCATTACCCTTCCTTTGCAATTTTTAAACAAGGAACGCTGGTCGAATATCTGGATGCCGAAGCAGATGAGGATACAGAATATTATCAGACCACCGATAAATTCAAGGAGTGGTTCACTAAGTATATTTCCCTTAAAAAGTCGACCAATAGCGATGCGGCTAGTGGTGACGATGCAATTAGTGAAGAACGGGCTCTGGCAGAGAATATCAGTTTGGATAATGTTACTAAAGAGGCTGACAAAGTTAATGTCTACTTTTTCTGGGGTGACGGTTGCCCCCATTGTGCTGCTGAGTTTGAAGCACTGGAGGAAATTCGTCAGCAGTATGGTGACAAGTTTAAACTTTATGCTTTTGAAACCTGGTATAATGATGAAAATGCCGAACTAGCGAAGATTTTTTCAAAGGCGTTGGACGGCAAGGAGGTTAAAGGTGTACCCTATACGATTATTGGGAAGAAGTCTTTCACTGGTTTTGGAGATGATAAAGATGCGTTTATTAAAGCAATTACTGAACAATATCAAGATCCCTACGATATATATTTTGATAAGATCAGAAAATAGAATATACCCCTAAAGAGATCATATTATGACACAATAAAGAAATATTTCATGCCTAGACCGGAGATATGATCTATGCTAAAATTAAACCATGGTACTGTGGCGGAGTGGTGACGCAGCGGTCTGCAAAACCGCGTACACCGGTTCAATTCCGGTCGGTACCTCCAGTTAAGAGTAGAGCTATATTGATGTACAGGACTGTTTAGTTAAGGTTCATCACTGCATCAATATTTGATAAATAATAATTAGAATAGGAGCTAAAATGTCTACAGGTTTAATTATCACGATTATTGTACTAGTGGTACTATTGTTGATTATAGGAATCATTTGGAGTACTTATAATGGTCTAGTGCGCCTGAATGAGCGCGTTAACGAGGCTTGGTCAGACATTACGGTGCAGCTCAAATACCGCGCTGATTTAATCCCTAATGTTGTAGAAACGGTTAAGGGTTACGCTAAGCATGAGAAGAGTACGCTAGAGGAAGTGACGAAGGCTCGTACTGCGGTCATGGATGCTAAAGGTGTCAAAGATACAGCGGAGGCCGAGCGTTCCTTGCAGGGCGCATTGTCTAAGATTTTTGCCCTCTCAGAATCCTATCCGGAGCTAAAGGCTAACTCTAATTTTCAGCAGCTTCAATATCAGTTGCAAGATGTAGAGGATAAAATTCAGGCATCAAGGCGTTTCTATAACGCTGGCGCTAAAGAGCTGAATACTAAGATCAAAATGTTTCCTTCAAATCTTATCAATAATATGGTCGGTCATTTCAAAGAACGCGAATACTTTGAAGTTGCAGACAGCGAGAAAGAGCAGATTGCGCGTGCTCCGGAAGTTAAGTTTGATGCCTAGGAGAGTTTGAATAGGAGAGTTATGTACAAGCAAATTGCCGTCAACAAACGCCATACAGTATACATTATGGTAGGTTTTGTGGCGGTAATTGCGGCTATCGGGGCCGGATTTGCATATTGGTTAAATGATTGGAGCATTGCAACTTGGGTTTTAATCATTGCCCTGATCTATGCTGTTGCACAGTATTATTTGTCGGCTTCACTAGCCGTAGCAATGACTGGTGCTAAACAAATCAAAAAGAGGGATAATCCTAGACTTTATAACACGGTTGAAAATCTTTCCATTACGGCTGGTTTACCCATGCCTAAAGTGTACATTATTGATGACCCCGCTCCTAATGCCTTTGCAACTGGTAGGGATCCAAAACACGCCGTTGTGGCGGCCACCACTGGATTGCTGGATATTATGGATAATAAAGAGCTAACTGCAGTCATGGCGCACGAAATGTCGCATGTCAAAAATTATGACATCCGGGTCTCATTAATCACTTTTGGTCTAGTTTGCATTGTAGGCTTTATTTCGGATATCGGTCTCAGGATGCTTTGGTATACCAGTGATCGTGATGGCGATGATCGGAGTCCGATTGGCTTGATCGTGATTTTGCTTACTTCAATTTTAGCGCCGATTGCTGCATCACTAGCGCAATTGGCCATTTCCAGGGAGCGAGAATACCTAGCGGATGCTTCTGCAGTAAGTTTGACGAGATACCCTGAAGGTATGATTTCAGCGCTGAAAAAGTTAGATACGCATTCTCGACCCATGCATAAACAAAATGCAGCTACTGAAGCATTATTTATCAATAATCCCATGAAGAAGAGCGCTATCGGTAGTATGTTTAGCACTCATCCGCCTATCGAGAAGCGCATAGAAAGGCTCGAGCATGGCAAAACCAGCTTCTAAAAACTCCCAACCACAAGCAGTGACAAGCAAGAACGGTTCTAAGAAAGTGAAGCTGTTCAAACGTCTTCAGGCTAGGCTACAATTAGTAAAGGAAGCTCAAGCCAAGAAAACCGTACGTTTTCATCGTAGCTTCAAGAGGAGTTACCGGGAGGATTACCACCGTGATTTTCAGGCTCCTGGACTTCTGAGTCATGCCGTGCAAACCTTTCAAATCTTAGGGAAAAATTGGCGCACCTTTGCTCCGCTAGCCATTATCAGCGTTGGCCTCTATGTCGTATTGGTCGGTCTGTTGAGTGAGGAACTATATCAAGAGCTGCAAGATCTTGCCAAGGAGCCAGTGGCTGGCGCGGAGCAGAGCTATCAACCAGGCAGCTTTGTTCAGGCTGGGCTGCTCTTGATTTCTACGGTTGCAACTGGTGGATTAAATACGGCTGGCGGAGAAACAGAGGGTATTTTTGGTTTAATGATCTTTCTGATGATCTGGTTGACGGTAATCTATCTACTGCGACACTTCCTCGCCGGGCGCAAACCGAAGTTGCGCGATGGTCTTTATAACGCTTGCGCGCCCCTAATCGCCACCTTGGTAATCGTTGGGATAATTTTTATTCAGTTACTGCCAGTTTTTTTGGTTATTATTACCTATAACGCGGCGATGTTGACCGATTTTCTAGCTACGCCATTCTACGCTTTGGTGTATTTTATTTTTGCCTCCCTCATGCTTCTGTTGTCTGGATATTTACTGTCCAGCTCAATAATTGCCCTGATAGCAGCGACTGCCCCAGGTATTTACCCACTGAAAGCGTTATCTAGCGCCTCTGATCTGATGGCAGGACGGCGGATTAAATTTATCATTCGCGTCATCTATCTATTTTTCGTCATTGCGCTGGTTTATGTACTCGTAATGTTGCCGGTCATCTTATTGGACATGTGGTTGAAGAGTTGGGTGACTTTTATCCAAGGTTGGCCGATTGTATCGTTCGTCTTGCTCAGTGTTACCTGTTTTGTTTTTATCTATGCATCGGCCTATCTATACTTATATTATCGCCGTATGCTGGATTATCAAGAAAAGTAAAGATGGTGAGCTGGTAACAGTTTGTGATTCCAAAAGTTGCGATTTTGGTGTATAATGAACTAAAACAACGGAGGTGTATATGACAGAGCGAGCAGCAGCGGAACAGCGTATCGAGAAATTACGATCTCTTATTAATGATTATCGTTATCATTATCATGTCCTCGACCAGTCTATTATGTCGGAGGCAGCGGCCGACTCGCTGAAACATGAACTTTCCGAGTTGGAGAAGGAGTTTCCGGATTTAATTACTCCAGATTCGCCCACTCAGCGGGTGGCTGGTAAACCACTGGATAAATTTGAGAAAGTTACACATCGGGAGAGAATGATTTCGCTGGCTGACGTTTTTTCTGAAGACGAGGTGCGCGGTTGGGTGTTAGCCACAGAAAAGTTAGCGCCTGGTGGCAAGATTACGGAATATTTTACCGACATCAAGATGGATGGCTTAGCCTGCGCGTTACATTATCAAGACGGCTTGCTAGTGCAGGCAGTTACACGGGGTGACGGGCTAGTCGGAGAAGACGTAACGATGAATGTTCGTACTATTGAAAACGTTCCCCTCAGAATCAACCATCCAGGGCACGTAGAGGTGCGTGGCGAAATTGTCATTTTTAAGAAGGACTTTGCCATGCTTAACGAAAAGCAGAAAAAGTCCCGTGAGAAAACTTACGCTAACCCGCGCAATCTAGCGGCCGGTAGTATCCGCCAGCTTGATCCCAAGATTGCTGCTAGTCGTAAACTAAAATTTATGGCCTATGATCTAGTGGAGCCAGACCTAGCGACGCATGCCGCTGCATACGCTAAACTTAGAGAGCTAGGCTTCCGCACTAGTGGTGAAGATAAGGTGTTTACAAGGCTCGAAAAAACTGAGCATGAGTTTGAACATACCCTATCTTTTCATTATAGCACAGATAATTTAAAAAGTCAAGAGGAAAATCATCAAAATATCGTCGAACAGGGTGAAAACCCTACAAATCAGGTTTCTGAGAGCGTTTTTGGAGAAATTAAGCGCCTTGAAACTGTGCGGCAAGACTTACCTTTTAATACCGATGGTATGGTGATTAAGGTGAATGATCGCAAAGTTTATCGTGAGCTAGGCATTGTTGGTAAGACTCCACGTGGCGCGGTGGCCTTTAAGTTTCCTGCGGAGGAGGGAACTACGAGAGTTAAAGACATCGTGATCAGTATTGGTCGCACCGGTGCGGCTACTCCCGTGGCAATTTTGGCACCAGTAGTGATAGCTGGCAGTACGGTCAGACATGCGAGTTTGCACAATGCCGATGAGATTGCTAGACTTGACGTGCGCGTGGGTGATACGGTAATTATTTATAAAGCCGGTGATATTATTCCGCAGATTAAGCAGGTCTTGACGAGCTTGCGCCCGGAAGGTACACTGCCTTTTAACTATCTTGAGGCTCTCAAAAATCAATATCCAGAGTTGGAGTTTGAACGCCCGTCGGGCGAAGTAGTTTATCGCGTTAAGGGTGAAAATTCGCGTTTGATTTTAGAACGAGCGATTGAATATTATGCCTCAAAACCCGCTCTTAATATTGAAGGGTTGGGTGGGAAAAATGTTGAAGCCTTGATTAGTGCTAATTTGGTGCACAGTATTGCAGATCTTTATCGTCTAAAAGTCGAAAAAGTGGCACAGCTAGAGCGTTTTGGTAGATTGTCGGCTAAAAAATTAGTTGAAGCAATTGCGGCAAGCAGGAAGCCCGCCCTCAATAAATTCATTACCGGATTAGGGGTGCGGCACGTGGGAGTACAGACGGCGGTAACCTTGGCGGATAATTTTGGCAGTATTGATAAACTACGCAATGCTACTGAAGAAGAGTTAATGAGCTTGCCAGATATTGGCGAAACGGTAGCTTCGTCGATCGTTGCCTGGTTTGCAGATGAAGACAACTTGAAATTACTAGATGAGCTCAAAGAGCTAGGAGTGGACCCGGTACATGAAGATAAGAGTAATTTGCCGCTCGTTGGCAAAAGTTATCTTGTCAGCGGTACTCTCGAAAGTATGGGGCGCGAAGAAGCCGAGGATAAGTTGCGATCCCTAGGTGCCACAGTTACGAAAAGCGTTAGTAAGACTACTACAGCGTTGATTTTAGGAGATAAGCCCGGCAAAAGTAAAACCGATAAGGCTGCTAAATTGGGCATAGCAACTATGAGTGAGGCGGAGTTTTTAGATTTAGTCGCTGGCTACTATGTGGGCCGTTAAGCTCAGAGTTAAAAATATCTTTAAAATTTCTCATTTTAACCGGCAAAAGCTGCCTGCAATAGGGGTGAATGGTTAATGGCCCAGTTGGAAATCGTAACTAGCCTGTGCTAAAATTAACCTATTATGATTCAGGAGGTATATATTTATTTAGACGATTCGGGCGTGTTGCATAGAAACGCTCGAGAGCAATATTTTGTCTATGCGGGATATGTTTTTACGTCCGTTGCCGAAAAAGATCGTGCATTGATCACTTATTACGATCTATTGCGCAGTGTGCGTAAAAAACCTAAAAAAGAGTTAAAGGCTAGTCGGGCCACGGCGGCTGCTAAAGGTTATTTTGTGCGCCAAATGGAACAATTCGAGTCACTCAGCTGTGTGATTGATAAAACCTTAGTATATGACACAATTATGGATAGTGTAGAATCAATTCATCGTTTTAAAGATTATTGTATTAAGATCATGATTAAGGCGAAATTGCTGGACTTGATTAAGCGCCAAATCATAAATCCCAAATTAAAAACTTTGATTCATCTTGCGATCGATAATCAGCCAACCAATACCGATGGTCGATATGGTTTAGGGGAGGGAATCTTGAGTGAATTTTCTGCTGGTACACTCAATTTTCGGACTGGAAATTATATTATGCCAATTTTCCATAACGAATTGCGGGTAGCAACTGAACTTTGTGACTCAAAACAAAATTATTTAATTCAGGCAGCTGATTTCCTGGCAAACAGTATCTTTAGTGATCAAAACTATCACCAGCTATTAAAGCATAAATACCGGCACCATACGCAGGTAGCACTGCCTTATACGGCAGAAACGGAGCGAACGGTCCTACACTATTCAAGCGGAGTTAATCTGGCGGACTTTTGCCCTCTAAGCACCTGCTCAGCTGTATGTTAAGCTTTGAAGGGCGAGGAGGGGGTCTTTCGGAACCCCCTCGGAGTTATGTGGCACCCATGCTGCGTCTAGTGATGCTTAACACGCTAGTCATTACTAGGTCAAGTTCCTCCGTATTTGTATAGGACCTGATTAAAGGTGTCTTTTAGTTGACTTGGCATGCTTAAAAAGCTATTATTAAAATTTAATGCTCTTAACTTTCGCATTCAACTGAATCGTTCCTTAAAATTATCTAACTAAACAGCGAACGGAAAAACCATACCAATGACTATATATTCGGTTAAGATTAAAATAATTTTCAGCAATATATAAGTTATAGGCTGCAGTAGATATATCTGCAATGTCTGCTTTCTCAGCTGGACCAGCGGTACTATACCAATAGACTGCGTGGCTTCCAACGGTTCTAGAATTACCATAGTTTAAGTCGACATCTCCCGCTCGTGCGAAATATAATGGTGTAGTTGCAATATTATTACCATTTTGTTCGGCTGATCCAGAGAAAGCTTCTGATATTTCTAAGCCATAGCTATTTAACAAACGATAGAATGTCCCATTATTTTTTTCTAACGTTAGATCATTCATTCCGCTTTTTGGTAACCCCCATCCCTTTGGGCAAATGGAGCCTGATGCGTTCCACGGGCTAGTAGTAGTTGAGCTATTTTCCCCTCCCGTCCCAGCCGTCGCCGTATTCCACTGATAATAATTACCAATCAGGTAGTGTGGGTCATATTCTCCACCTTGAGAAAAATCATTCACATTGTTAGGCTTGACGGCTACCAAAGTCTGAAGGTCGAAGGCCCCGGTTACGCCGACTTCATAAATATCTTGATTATATTTAGCATTGTGAGTTGGAGCAAACCACGTGCCAGGCTGAATACTGTAAGTAGGTTTCCAATTTACTGACTCAACATCAACAGTATTTTTGCATTGGGCTAGTTTTTGTCCAGGAAAAGCTGAATTAAAGATATCATCAAGATCAGAATTTATTGGCATGTAACAAGTAGTTCCTACTGCTGGTGTAGCCAAAACGATTTCGCCTAAGTTCCAGGAACGCGTGGCTGTGCTTGGAATTGGAATTGTATCGCCGGTGCTTTCTTCGGTCTCTTCTTGGTCTCTGGGATTTTCCGTCTCTGGTATACTAGTTTCCGTCACGCTTGGCGGATACTGACTAGACTGATTCCAATCAGTCGTAATGTCAGTATCCG
>CANOGH010000003.1 GCA_947565505.1 uncultured Candidatus Saccharibacteria bacterium
ACGCCAGCCGAATACTATTCCGCTAACGTTGCATTTGAGGGTTGGATGTAGGAAACTATAAAATTAGTTATTTCAAAACACAATACGGAATTGTGTTTTCAGAAAAATCCTAAAAATCCGAATTTTCCGAAATATTTTTGCTACATTTATCCGAAAAATCTTTTTCATCTTTTTTCAAGAATGCGCCATTGATCATGGTAAGCTACTTTTTAGATAAAGTTATTTGCTTTTATCTATCCCCCAGAAAGGAGGCCAACATATAGTTTTCATCAGGGGATATTTACTACTTGCAGAAAGCCCTATGCTTTCTAATCACTTACCATTCTAGAGTAACTATCCGGAATGACCACTACAAACAGAACACTGCGCCTTGATCAAGCAGGCAAAGGCGCTTAGCTGCATGCCGACCGTGCTGTACCTAAAGAAGGTCAGTCAGAACCCAAATCTCCTTGACAGTTATAAAATAATTTGGTAAACTAGTAGTAGTTACCGGAGACCGTAGCGAGAATTGGAAACTTAATAGAATATTCATGTTACAATAGTTGATTAATATAAAAATATATGTTTATAGAGTTGCAATTTTATGATAATCTCAAGATAACTATATTTTATAAACATTGATTATCTATATGAATAATGTCTATATAGTTGACATTCTTTAATAAAGCTACCAAGGATATTTTAACTTAGGTAACGTGTTTTTAACAATTCACGATTACAGTTTGACAGCTCCAAATTACCTGATCCAAAACTATAGTGATCAAAACTACGAATAAATTTTACAAAATCCCAAAACTACTCGCGAGACAAAGCTCTCCGCCCAAGATGTTTAAGGTGTATTTTGCGCCAAATTTATTCACCAGGAAAAATTCTCTTACGCATCATGGACGCCAGAAGCGCCCAACGTGAAATCTGATTTTTCCAAAGCTTAAAAATAAACTAAAGGAACTTTTTATGGCAATTTCAAAAGCAAAAAAAGATACTTTAGTTGCAGACTTAACTGCACTCCTGAACGAAGCTAAGCTCACCGCTTTCGCGCACTACCAAGGCTTAAGCGTAGCCGATCTACAAGAACTACGCAAACTAGCTCGCGAAGCTGGCGTTAAGATTAAAGTGGTCAAAAACCGCTTAGTCAAGGTCGCCATGGGCGAAATTGCTGTTTATCAGGATACTGACACCACCGGACTAACCGGTCAACTAGTCTACGCTATCTCTAGCGAAGATGAAGTTGCTCCTGCCAAAGTCTTGGCTGAATTTGCTAAAACTCATCCAGCCCTCGCACTAGCAGGCGGTTTCTCTGGCGAAGGCGTCGCCATGAATCAAGCGGAAATTGTTACACTTTCCAAAATGCCTTCTCGCGACGAACTTATCGCTCAAGTGGTGGCACAACTTCTCTCACCAGTCAACGATACCATTTCGGCTACTACCGGAATCTTATCAGGTATCATTTCTGGGTTAGAAGCTAAAGCTGCTTAAATACTGCAACTAAATCACATATATTACTACTTAGAAAGGAAATTAATTATTATGGCTACAGGTATCAAAGCATTGGCCGAGCAACTAGTCAACATGACTATCCTCGAAGTCAACGAATTAAAGAATCTACTTAAAGACGAGTATGGCATTGAGCCAGCTGCTGCCGCTGTTGCAGTTACTGCTGCTCCTGCTGAAGGTGGTGCTGCCGCCGATGAAGGCAAATCTGAATACAACGTCGTCTTGAAGGACGCTGGCGCACAGAAGATCGCCGTCATCAAAGCTGTCAAGGAAGCTACTGGTCTTGGTCTTGGCGAAGCTAAAGCTATCGTTGATGGCGCCCCAGCTACCGTCAAGGAAAAAGTTGCTAAAGCTGACGCTGAAGCAATGAAGAAAGCCCTTGAAGAGGCTGGTGCTACCGTCGAATTAGCTTAAAGCTTAAAATTAGCTTAGTAATCGCGAATTGTTACCACCCAAAGCTCTCTGATCACAAGATTGGGGAGCTTTTTGTTATTCTAAAGACCTCTGGGCTATACAGTTAGATACGTAATAACTAACGCAATACTTAGCGCTAGCTTCAGTTCAAAATATTCAACCATCATGAATTACAAAATACATTATGCCTAAAAATGACTTGTCAAGAGTTTTAGCGCTTTTTGCCACAATTTTGATAACATACTCTGTAATTTCGCCCAAAAACTGCCACCAGCTATTGACAATTATCAAAATCTGTGATACAATGAGAAGATAGGAGGTGATAAAATCACTCGGTTCCTTAAAATTCTTAAAATAAGTTGCTAACTAAATACCACATCACAGTCGTCTTTTATTCCGCTATCAATCATGTAAGCATATCAGTTTTTGCAGCGCTAATCAGGACAGGATTGAATAGTAGAATGAAATCCAATCATTTTTTCAAACAGGAGGGAAGCAAAGATGCGTTTTTCCAATTTTTTTAAAGAGCAAGATCCTTATAGTAATGTGAAATTTAGAACCAATCACAATAAGGATAAAACTACGAAGCATCACCAACGAGACGCCGAATCGTCTCCATTATCGACCAAGACAATCATTATTATGTCCATTCTAAGCATTGTATGCGTTGCGGTAGTTTTTGTATTAGCAACAGTAAACTCCGAAACATCCCGTACGCATCGTCAGCAAAATCAACAACTGCAAACACGAAAAAACACAATTTTAGAGGGATCAGCATATTCAGATTCGCCGGCAACAGATTGGACACTGGAAAAAGCTGATCTGACGATTCATAGGCACCAGAAATCCAAACACGACTTTCAAGCCTCATACCTGAATGAATCGCAGTATGACGCCCAGAGTCTTGTCAGTGTCGGAAAAGTACACCCCCAGGATCAAATTCAGATTAGTCTGCCATATGCGGAAGATTTTCTGATCAAAGTTAGCTATAGCAGCTGGATTCAGCCAGACGCAACGGATAGAACTGGTGGCAAAATCAATATCAAGATTTATGAAGATCGTGGAAGAGCGTGTAGGTATATCATTCCACTAAGTGCAAAAGCAAAAGTCTACTTGGGCTCCGCCACTCTGAAACCAGTCACCGGCGAAGATCGAGCTATTTTGAGTTTCGAAACTTCCAACCGAGCCAAAATCGTTGATACAGCCGTTCAGGAAAAGTATCACTTCACCCAGCGCAATCGCGTAACCGGCTACAAAATCGCCGCAATTCCCGGAGACGAAAGCGATTTATTATACGATTATTTCTATAATCCCGCTCCTGGACCATACAAATGCGCGGAAACCGAATTAATACTATATTTGGCGGACAGTGATTATAGAATTCTGGCAGATAGCCAAGGAGACTACGAACTGTTACCTGGTACAGAATATGAATTGAAGCTGCATCCAGCCAGTTCAATGTACGAGGAAACTGAAGGCGGTCGCATTTGTCATCTCAAAAATGTGGTTTTAGATTACGCCAAACAGATTAATGCCAATGTTACTGAGACTCTTAGTCTCAAAAGCCAGAATTTGGCAGGAGAAACCTTTGAAACCCAATTAGATTTCTATTCTTCATACGACATTGAGCTTCAATTGATACCTCAGGAAGATGATCAGGTCATCAAACTCGACACGAGCTATAGTGATGAAGTTATCTACAGCTTCAGGTTTCGCGTTGTAGATCGTCATCGTGATGATTTTCATGATACAGATTATCGGCTGGAAAGCTCTTACCATCAACACACTATCGAATATACCGTACAGACGCATTAATTTATGCCCTGATTTCATCAGCCATCTGCCATCGCTTTGAAATAAAATTATTTTAGCATAGTATAATTATTTTAAGAATTTATTCAAGTCATGAACTTCTAGAAGTTCATCAAGTAACAGCTCTCGATTTATACCGGGAGCTTTATCGTCTTCCAGGTTACTCCGCTATCTTGCCCAGCCGTGATGCCCACCGCCCATATGGCGTCCATTACCAGAGTGACGTCCTCGGCCAGTAGTCGCGGTCGAAGTGCGATGCGCCTCATAATAGTCACATTCGCCATCGCCGTTCTCATCAGTATAGTGGTAACCATAAGCCGGACGGTCAATCACTACCTCATCAGTATTAGTCATATCTTTCGTTATCACTTCAGTATGATGAATTTCAAAATAATCGCATTCGCCGTCACCATCAGTGTCCACAAATTCATGCTCTCCGCAGCGCACCTGATGATAGGCCTCAGTATTAAACGCCAGATTCGACCAATGCCTTGCACTATATGCTGCTGTATCGTGATGGATCTCATCATAATGTTGATTTTGACAACCGAAAGCAAAAGCCCCAGCCGTACAGGCCGTTGCCAAAACTACGGCACAACCTGCCACCAAAATTAAACCTTTCACTTGACCACCCTTCCTTGAATTATTATCCACTCACATTATAACAAAAAATTCAAATTAGACAAATCCGCCAGCACCTAGTTAATCTGTAATTTAGCTAGTATGAAAATACAGTATCCCTGCCAAGCTCTCTACTATGACGGTGGAAAACTCACTAAAAACTTGGGTTGACATTTTCATGCGCAAGGGTTAGAATAGACACAGAATATTAGTTAATTACGGACTGGATGCGAGGTGATGTCTGAATTACCAGAAAAACAAATTAAACGGCTAAGGAGCCTCATTCAAGAAGCTGAGACTAATTTGGCTGCCGCAAAAGAATTGCTGATTTCCGTTTTAGGTGACGGCGAAGTTATTACCGCCCCACGCGAAACTATCGTGACGAATCCTGACGGCAAAGTCATTGAAGGAGTTTTTGACGGTCAAATTATGATTGGACCTGATGGCAAGAATTATCCCGTCCCAGTTAACTACGCCTCTAAATCTAAGTTAGTCGAGGGAGACATTCTCAAGTTAACTATTACCCCTGAAGGTCGCTTCTTGTATAAGCAAATTGGTCCAGTGGAGCGTCGTACGGTGATTGGCACTCTCATTCATCATGACGATAAATATTTCGTTGAAGTTTCTGGTCGGGAATATGAGGTGCTTTACGCTTCAGTAACTTACTTCCACCTTAAAGAAGGCAGTCAAGTTTCAGCCGTCATTCCGGCAAACAATGATCAGGCAGCATGGGCTGCAGTTGAGGCCGCGCTCTAAATGTCGGGGGGGAGTCACGTCGCCCTATACCGCAAATACCGTCCTACCAAACTTGACGAGATTATAGGGCAAAATCAGATCTCGCAGACTCTGGCTAACAGCGTTCGGGAAGGGAATTTTTCGCACGCTTATCTTTTCATTGGCCCTCGCGGAACCGGTAAAACTTCAGTAGCACGAATTTTGGCGCACCTAGTTAATAATTTCGACTATCAAGTAGAAGATAGCTATCTAGACATCATTGAAATTGATGCCGCCTCCAATACTGGCGTAGATAACATCAGGGAATTACGCGAAAAGGCGATTATCGCCCCCACTGACGGTCAGTATAAAGTCTACATTATTGACGAAATTCACATGCTGACGAAAAGTGCCGCTAACGCACTCCTCAAAACTCTTGAGGAGCCACCAGCGCACGTCATTTTCATCATGGCAACCACTGACGCACATAAAGTCCCAATTACAATCAGCTCGCGCGCACAGGTTTTTCAATTCAACTTAGTTAGTCCAGAAATAATGGTGCCCCACCTTCAAAATATCTGCCAAATTGAGAATATAGCAATTGATGATGCCGCACTAGAGATTATTGCCAAGCGTGGTGGCGGATCCTTCCGTGATACGCTGAGCCTACTCGACCAAATCTCCAATTTAAATAAAGCACAAATTACGGCTACAACGATCAATGCCGCCCTTGGCTTACCTAGCGCGGAGCAAGTTCAAAAACTCATTCATGCCTACACCGAACACGATATTGACAAAATTAGAGAAACATTGTCAAATATGATGAATTCCGGTCTACAAGCCGAAATCATCGCTAGCGAAGTGATTGACAAGCTTGTCACTAAGCCGACAGCTGCCACCATTAGCTTACTAGACAGATTGACCAATATCGCTCCGCCCTTCGCTGAAGCAAAATTGCTCGTCGCCTTAATCTCTCCGGAGTCAAAATCATGAATCCAGAAGTAGCAGAAGAGACGACCACGCCGCCAGCAAATCACGACTCAGACTTTCAGTGGGCAAAATTTCTTGACGCAGTTCATCAAGATCACGAAGGACTCTTCCAACAGCTCAAAAAAACCCAATATTATTTCAGCGACAACACGCTGCACCTCTATCCAACCATGAAATTTACTAAAAAATTTCTCGATCGCCCCAATAGTAAACAAAATCTCCTTAAATATCTAGACGGAGCTAGCATTAGTATCCATGAGCTCGGTGAAACTAAGCCCGGAGAAGATCCCACAATCTCTCAAATATCTGCTATAATGGGAGGAGTACAAGAAGCGGGTGAAGAAGCACCATTTGAGTAAGAAAACATACGACACTCTTATGGTTTTGGTTGATCGGATTTAACTGGTCAGGTTTGATTATTATGTATAATAATTATCGGAATTCTGGTGGGCATAAAGGAGGTTTATGGAAAAATCAGCAGCACAAGAGCAGTACGAGCATGACGGCGGTCGCATTCCACCACAAAATATAGAAGCCGAACGTTCGCTTTTGGGCGCCTTACTCTTATCTGACGCTAGTTTCCCCAACGTGCTCGAAAAACTCCGAGCCGAAGATTTTTATGATCCTAAACATAACCACATTTATCGTGGCATGACTGCGCTCTACGATCATCATCGACCAATCGACCTCCTCACTCTCACCTCAGAGCTCAAGTCACAAAAACTCCTCAAAAGCGTTGGCGGATCACCCTACCTTACCGAACTAACTAACAGTGTGCCAACTGCCGCTCACACTGAAGCCTACGCCGAGCTAGTAGAACAAGCCGCCATTCGCCGCCGATTAATTAAAGCTGGCACTGACATCGCCACTGAGGCTTATGATTCTAAAAACGAAATCGGCGAACTAGTCGGGCGTGCCGAAAAAACTTTGTTTGATGTTTCTGATAAATCTACCAAAACCGATTACACTGCCCTCGAGGACCTCTTGACCGACGCCTATGATCGCATTGAAGATTTATACAAGAATAAAGGTGCTACCAGAGGACTTAAAACTGGTTTTCATGACCTTGACAAAAAAACCGCAGGCTTCCAGAAAGGCGACCTGATCATCATTGGCGCTCGTCCTGCCATGGGTAAAACTACTTTTGCACAAAATCTCACTTATAATGTTGCCACCAGAAACAGTGGTCGTCATGGCGTTTTATTTTTCTCGATGGAGATGGCCAAAAATGAAATTGTTGATCGTATGATTTCTGATACTGCGAGTGTTGATGCCTGGAAAATCCGCACCGGTAATCTTGCAGAAGAGGATTTTGCTAAAATTGGTGATGCGATGGGTGAAATGAGTGAAGCACCCATCTATATTGACGACACCAGCTCGATGACCATTCTTGAACTCCGAAATAAGGCTCGTCGAGCCGCTCATGATAATAATATCGGCATGGTGGTAGTCGACTACCTGCAGCTTCTCCAAGGTTCTGACCGTTACGCCGGCAACCGCGTGCAAGAAGTTACCGAAATCTCTCGCGGCCTCAAAACTCTAGCCAGGGAATTAGAAATTCCGGTAATCGCCCTAGCCCAGCTTTCGCGTGGCGTCACTGGCCGTGATGATCCCCGCCCAGTACTTTCTGATTTAAGGGAATCTGGCTCTATCGAGCAGGATGCTGACATGGTAATGTTTTTGCATCGCCCCGATTACTATCGTCAAAATCAGGACGATTTCGTACCTACCAACATCTCCGAGCTCATTATTGCCAAGCACCGTCATGGCCCAGTTGGCAAGATTGAGTTATATTTCCACCCAGAATTACTCCGCTTCATGTCGCTAGATAAGGAACATAGTAGTTATGATGGCTAAATATACGGGGTAAACTAGACTATTCTCTAAGCGCACCATAAGAAGATAGCCTTTTTACTGAATTTTGCTAGACAAACAAAATGCTTAAATTTATCACATTTTCCACCTTTTTTATGTCCATCCGTGTTATAATAATGATGTGAAAAAGGTAAATTCAAAATCTTTTCTCTATCGTTATCGCTTCATCGTGGCTTATTTTTTGCTAGGAGCGACTCTAATTGGACTGCTTTTCGGCCTACCACTCCTGACACCCGCCGGGCTCTCTGCCGATGAAATGGAATCAGCAGTCCACTCTTACGACTTACATTTCAATTCCATCTATGACGGAGACATCATTAACCTACCTTACCGCGCCCTCCAAAAGGCCTCCATTATGCTTTTTGGTCTCAACCTTTATAGCATCAAACTGCCCAGCATGATTATCGGCGTACTACTAGGTGTATTACTCATTTTATTGCTTAACCGTTGGTTTAAGAACAACGTAGCGATTTTTGCCTCCATTTTGGCAGTTTTATCGTCTTCATTCTTGTATTTAGCTGGCTCCGGCACGCCCCTAATTATGCTAGTATTTTGGCCGACCTTGCTCTTATGGTTGGGGTCCAAAATACAAGGTGTTACCAAGCCTAAACCATTTTATTGCTTTGTCTTTGCAATTATGCTATTATTATCAATTTTCACCCCACATCTTATTTATCTTGCAATCTTTATTGTCTTATTCGCACTTGTCCACCCACACCTCCGCTTCACCATCAAAACTCTGCCGACTTTTCCCCTCATAACCACAATCCTCATCATTTTAGCTGGCCTGGGCGCACTATGCATGAACGCTATTTCTAAGCCCGAAGTCATTACCGATCTCCTGCTAGCTAAAGATTTCTCTTTAACTCAGTTTATTGATAATCTACAGGTTGCATTCCTACCCTTCTTTTCCTGGAACGCCCCCCTCGAAAGCACCTTCTTGTCGCCTTTCATTGGTCTAGCTTCCATTACTCTAGCCATTATCGGCCTCCTATCTACCACAAAAGGCTTTTTCGCTTCAAGAAATTCCATTGCCAGCTGTCTCATTATTTTTACGATCATCCTGTCTGGCCTCAATCCTGATTCTTCAATTCTAATCCTTCTGCCCATGTCAATCCTGATTGCACATGGCTTACGCTACGTAGTCAACAAGTGGTACGATTTATTTCCAGAAAACCCTTATGCCAGAATTTCGGCGGCCTTTCCAATTGGGTTATTTCTCGGTATTATGATCTATGGTGGCATTACTCATTTTATTTATGGCTATCGCTATATCCCGATGGTGGCCAATGAATTTAATAATGATTTGCAACTAATTTATGCCAATCTACCCGAAAATGGCATTCTTTTGGTGCCTGAAACTTCCGTAGAAGCTGATTTTTACCGCATTCTCGAAGATAGCACCAGTTATAAAATCCTTACTAAAACCACTGATCTCGCTGCAAGTCAGGTTAACTACGCCACCCTAGGACACTGGGAAGACGCACCTGGCGAAGTCAAACGCATTATTACCTCGCCAAAATCCGACAACTCTGATAGAATATATATGTATACTGTAAAGCAACCTAATCAAGAATTAGTGAAAGAAGAAAATAAGGAGTAAAATATGGGTGCAACCATGGATCAAATGAAAATGCTAAATCAACTGCGCAAAGCGCAAAAATCCCTCAAAAATGAAATCGTCGAGGTGGAAGCTGGTGATGGCGCAGTTACCGTACAAATTACCGGCGAACTCAAAATCAAAAGCGTCAAGATTGATCCTAAACGAGTGGATCTTGACGATATTGAAGAGTTGGAACACTGGATCGAAAGCTGTATGCGCGACGGCTATGCTAAGGCGCAAGAAATTGCTACCGACAAAATGAAGCCTCTAATGGGCAATCTAAGCAATCTGGGTTTGTAAAAGGAGGCTGTGTGATAGACAAAATTGATCTCAGCGGCAAGAATTATGAAATTTCTGAGAGTTTCAAAAAATACGTTGAAAAGCGTATTGGCAAGCTAGACCGATATTTGCCTAGGGGAAACAAGAAAGACCTGATCGCCAAAGTGGTAATTTCTGAAGTCGATCACCCTCACGGGAATAAGTACGAAATTTCAGTCGCAATGGAAATACCAGGTGGCAAAGTAATTGCTGCCAAAGACGAATGCTCTAACGTTTTCGCCGGTATTGATATTATTGAGGCTAAGCTTAAAGGGCAAATTAGACGCTTCAAGCTCGAAAATACCCCTCATCTCTCCAAAAAAGGTCTAAAAAGCCTGTTTATTAAACACAAATAGTGTGATATAATAAAGAGGTAAATTTTGTGGAGTAATATGTAATGACTGATCAACATGATATGGTAACGAAGAATAGCACTAAAAAGACACCGAAAGAAAAACAGCCGACTGATAAACTTGCCGACAAAACCTTGTTGACGCGCATTTTACAGGGTGTATTTGGTGATGCTCAGAAAAAAATCCTTAAAAAGCTCTACAAACGTACTCTTGAAATTGGAGCACTCGAACCCAAATATCAAGCTCTTAGTAACGATCAGTTACGTACGGCTAGTCAAGAACTAGGAGATAAGTTGAAACAGGATGGTAGCAAAAAGCATATTGACGCCGTACTGCCAGAAGCCTTTGCTATTGCTAGGGAAGCTAGTAAGCGCATTCTTGGCATGCGCCCATATGATGTACAGCTAATTGGTGGCATGGTTTTGAATGGCGGCAATGTCGCCGAAATGAAGACCGGTGAAGGCAAAACCCTAGTCGCTATGTTACCAGCCTACCTTAATGGACTAACCGGTAAGGGGGTCCACGTAGTTACCGTAAATGACTACCTCGCACAACGAGATGCCGGCTGGAATGCACCAGTCTATCATTTCTTGGGGCTAAGCGTAGCAGTTATTATTAACCAAGCCAGTTTTATTTACGATCCAGAATACATCAATGAGGAACATGACGACGAGCGTTTTAGACACCTAAAACCTTGTACCAGAAAAGAGGCTTACGCGGCCGATATTACTTATGGTACCAACAATGAATTTGGCTTCGACTACTTACGCGACAATATGGTAAGTGAGCCACAATTCCTCAGACAGAGAAGTCTAAATTTCGCCATCGTAGACGAGGTTGACTCAATTCTGATTGATGAAGCCAGAACTCCGCTCATTATCTCCGCTCCAGCCGGTGATAACCCAGAAAGCTACTATCAATTCGCCAAAATAGTAGCCGGACTTGGCCCTGATGACTACATCTTTGATGAGAAACGCCGCAGCGTAAGCTTAACTGATCAAGGTGTCGAAAAGGTCCAAGAAATTTTAGGAGTCAAAAATCTCTATAGCACCAAACATACCAGGTTAGTCTACCACCTCGATCAGGCCCTACGCGCCAAAGTAGTCTTCAAACGCGACAAGGATTACGTGGTCACTGGCAGTGGCGATGTCGTTATCGTGGATGAGCATACCGGCCGTCTCATGCAAGGGCGTAGGTATAATGAGGGCCTGCACCAAGCTATTGAGGCTAAAGAAGGTGTACAAGTTAAAGAAGAAAGTATGACACTTGCTACCATTAGCTTCCAGAATTTCTTTAGACTTTACCACAAATTATCCGGTATGACTGGAACCGGCTTTACAGAGGCGGAAGAATTCCAGCAAATCTACTCACTAGACGTCATCCAGATACCACCTAATAAACCTATTCAAAGGGTAGACAAAGATGACTTAATTTACCGCACTGAGGCAGGAAAACTCAAAGCCATTGCAAGCGAGATTAAAAAATACCATGACAAAGGACAGCCAGTACTGGTTGGTAGTGCCAGTATCGAGAAAAACGAGCTTATCGCTAGATACCTAGACGGTCAAGGTATTAAATATGAGCTTCTTAATGCTAAGAACAACGAACGTGAAGCTGCCATTGTTGAAAAAGCAGGCGAAAAAGGTGCCGTGACTCTCGCAACCAACCTAGCCGGTCGCGGCACCGACATTAAGCTCGGCGAGGGCGTAAAAGAGCTTGGTGGCCTCGTAGTAATTGGCTCCGAGCGGCATGATAGCCGACGTATCGACAATCAGCTCCGTGGGCGTGGCGGGCGCCAAGGTGATCCAGGTACCACCCAGTTCTTCGTAAGTTGTGAAGACGATCTAATGCGTATCTTCCAAGGTGAGCGTATTGCCATGCTTATGGGACGACTAGGCCTTGATGAAGATACTCCAATTCAAAATCGTAGTGTTAGTAAAACTCTTGAGGCCGCCCAAAAGCGTATTGAAGGTTTTAACTTTGATTCCCGAAAAAACGTCGTGCAATACGACAACGTTATTAATCGTCACCGTAAAGTAGTTTATGGCATGCGTCGCAAGATTCTTGACGGCGCCAGCATCGAGGATGAGATTAAACGCCTCATCAAAGACACGGTCGAAGATCTTACCAAAGATAGCGTCAAAGTCAACAAAAAATTTAATGAAGAATTCTCAAGCATATTCAAAATTGAGCAAGACCTCCTGAACAAAATTGGTACCACCAGGAAAGAAAAAGAGCGTTACCAGTTAGCCTTAGATGAAATTAAAAAGCAATATCACGCCAAAGAAGAGGAATTCACCTCCGAGATCATGCGCCGCATTGAACGCGAAGTCTACCTTAAGGTCCTAGATACACTCTGGATGCAACATCTAGAAAATATGCAGCACCTACGCGAAGGCATTCATTGGCGCAGTATCGGCCAAAGAGACCCATTGGTCGAGTATCGCAGCGAATCACAAAAACTTTTCCAAGGTCTCGAGAAGGCGCTAAGAGAAGAGGTTTTGAAGATTTTGCTCAGTCTCAGCAAGCGCGAAGCCGAAAGTGAAAAGCTCACCGACGGCGAAGAATACGAATCTGAACTCACTAAAATGGCAGCTAGCGCCACCGAAAAAGGCGTTAACGAAATCAGCGGCGGCGAAAAAAATCTTGACAAGGAATTTAGTGGTAAAAATAGCGAAACTAAAGACAGCGGAGACAACCACCAGCGCAATCTAGCTCGCAGAAACAAGAAAAAACAACGCCAGAACAAGAAAAAGGGGAGATAATCATCAAACATTCAGTTGAAGAAATTGTCCTTACTTCTGGAGCGAAAGGGTTATTGATCGACGTCCCCGGTGCCAGCGTAATGAATATTAAAGTTCATTTCCGCGCTGGCATACGCTACGCTAAGCGCCCAGAAGTTTACGAGATTGCTCACGTGGTTGAGCACCTCGCTTTTGGTGCTAACGCCAAATATAAAGATGAACAAGAATTTGAAGCTGATTTTACTAAAAATGGCGCCTATCATAACGCCTGGACCTCAGACATTACGGTCTGCTATGAAAGCGAGTGCGCTGATTTCGAATGGGATCGCATTATGGAACTCCAACGCATCGCCATTACCGAACCTAAGTTCAATGACGAAGAATTACGCAGCGAGAAGTCCAACATTCGAGCCGAGTTAACTGGATACCTCAATGATTATGCCCGATTGCTATGGCCCAGATTGCAACAAGCTGTCGGTGAAAATACTCCTAATCTCCAAGAACGGCTCAAAACTATTAATAATATCGAACTCAAAGACATCCGTGAACATTATCGTCGCACACATACCGCTAAAAATATGCGGTTTATCATCGCAGGAAATTTACACCACCGTAAGCGCCAAATCGTCAAAATGCTGAACAGTTGGGAGCTAAAACCTGGGGAATACTTTGAAGCCCCCCAAGACACCTTTCACAGGGCTAATCCAATCCTGATTCGTCGTAAAGACGCTACCAACATCACCTTCGGCTTCTCCTGGATCTTACCTCGCAAGCTCGAACCCGAAGAAATTTACGTCATGGGCTGCCTTAATCATATTCTCAACGGCACTATGAATAGCCGTATTTTTGGCCAAGCTCGCAAAGCTGGCCTGATTTACGGCATGGGCAGCGATGTCAATAACAATACCTATAGCGCCTCCTGGGATTTTGACGGCGAAGTGAACGCCGAAAGCGCTGAAGAGCTCTTTGATCTGATCCATCAAGAACTAGAACGGGTAATTCAGGGAGAAGTCGCAGCTAATGATATTGAAGCTGCCAAATCTTACGCCCTCGGACGCTACCAAATGGGCGCCCAAACCGTTAACCAGATCTCCGATTATTACGCCAACGATTATTTTTTGAACGATTCCTTTGATAAATACGACCACGCACCCAAACTCATTGCCGACATTACCCAGGAAAAAATCGTACAATTGGCTCGTGAATTTATCCAGCAAGATCTTCATGCGCTCGTTACCGTCAGTTCCGTTGATAAAGCATTAATTAACAGTTTAGCTGACAAACTCCAGCTAGAAATATCATAATATTGTAATTTTGTCAATAGGTAAAATTCGGTGCCTAGCATGACGATAGTTAAGTTTGATATCGAAAACGTATATTTATCCCTTAACTCAGCGAAAAGCCCACAGCGAGCATTTTAGAGACCTTAAAAAATAGTCCTCTGAGGCAGAATTTACCCCCTCTCAGCCATGTTTTATCCCAAACGCCCTCATACCGCCACTTACAATTTGCAGGCCAAGAGCGACGCGCTACTAGCCTTAGAGGCCCACGCTGCGTGCATTTTATTATATAATATTGATATATAGTCAATATTATGTTAAAGTATAGAAATTATTTTTGCCAAATTATAAATATATTATACTATAATTGATAATATTTAGATATATTATAGAAGATTTATAGCAATTTGCTCTGCACACTTATTAGTCTCAATCTTAATCATCAATCAGTATTCTAAGGAGCAGCCTAAAACCTCAAAATCAGACATTTCAGTAGTCCAAACCCTTAGACTGTGCTAAAATAAGTATATGAAAGTTGCAGTATTAGGATACGGCCAAGAAGGTCAAAGTACAGAAAAATTTTTCCAACGGAAAGGTGATGAAGTAGCTGTTTTTGATAACTTCCATGACGCAGATTTAGCGCGTTTCGGGCTTGAAGAGTTCGATTTAGTCATGCGTAGTCCGAGCGTTAAGCCTGTCGGTGAATGGTCAAGCATGACGCAGTATTTTTTTGACCACTGCAAATGCCCTATTATAGGCGTCACCGGAACCAAAGGGAAAGGTACTACCTGCTCCCTTATCACTGCATTGCTGGAAGAACTAGGTAAAAAAGTTTGGTTAGTAGGGAACATTGGTAAACCCGCACTAGACGTACTAGATAACATCAAGGAAAACGACGTCGTTGTTTACGAAATGAGCAGTTTTCAGCTCTGGGATCTTAAAGCTTCGCTCCACATCGCCGTAATCCTCAAAATCGAACCTGACCATCTCAATATTCATACTGATTACGATGAATACGTCAATGCAAAGGCTAATATTGTCAAGCATCAAAACACCAATGATATTTGCATTTTTTATTGCAAAAATCCTGATAGCGCCAAAATTGCCAGCCAATCGCCTGGTCAACAAATTGCCTATCCCGTCAATGAGCGAGCAGCATTAGATATATTACTAGACCATTTAAGAATTCCCGGAAATCACAATCGTGAGAATGCCGAAGCGGCCCTACTTGCAGCAGCTAGCCTGTACCAATTATCTCTAGCGGATTTTATTCACCAATATAAAGATAAGATTATTCAAGCATTTAAAAGTTTTCAGGGCTTACCTAACCGCCTCGAATTTCTCAGGGAATTTAATGGCATCAAAGTTTATAATGACAATTTCTGTACTAACACTTCCAGCCTAAAAGTAGCACTTGCAGCCTTTCCAGACGCTAAAATAGTATTGATTGCTGGAGGGCGCGATAAAACTGCCAATGCAGACATACCGGACATCAAAGCAGCCATCGAAAATGCTGGCAACGTAGTTAAAACTATCCTCATCGGCGAAAGTGGCAAAGAACTTGCAAAAGTCATGGATTCATGTTCTTACAGAGAAGCCAATAGTTTACAAGAAGCTGTTGACTTATCTGTTGAAGAATGTAAGCTAATTGACAAGGATAAAGAAACCATTCTCTTAATGTCACCGGCTGCCGCCAGCTTTGATATGTTTAAAAATGTTTATGACCGCGGGGAGCAATTCCGCAAACTCATTATGGAGTTATAGCCCCATGCACACCGAACTTCATCAGTTACAACAAGAAGTTGAGGCGGCTTGGCAAAAATTAGCCTTAGACCAAAAAATTCAGGAAATCGCTGTCTTGGAAGCCGAAGTTGCCGAACCGGAAATTTGGCTCCAGCCCGAATCCGCCAAGCTAAAACATGAACAGCTCGCCCGCCTCACTGAGATCGTACAGCCTTGGAAACTGCTAAAGACTCAGCTAACCGATCTTGAAGAATTACTGGAGTTAGCGGATGACGACCTCTGGCAAGAACTAACCGAGCAACTCCATATTCTGGCTCAAAATTTTTCCGATCTCAAAAAATCTTTACGTTTCACGGGAAAATTTGACCACCAAGGAGCCATTCTTAGAATCACTTCCGGCGCTGGTGGCATTGAAGCCATGGATTGGGCTAGCATGTTAGAGCGCATGTATCTCAGGTGGAGCGAAAAACAGGGTTTTAAGTTAAACAATCTCGAACGTTCGACTGGCGAAGAGGCTGGGATCAAAACTGCCGTTTATGAAATTCAAGGCAATGATGCCTACGGCCTACTCAAAAGTGAACACGGCGTACATCGCCTCGTGCGGCTTTCACCTTTTAATGCTGACAACCTCCGTCAAACTAGTTTTGCCCTCATCGAAATTTTACCCATCGTTGAGAATAATGATGAAATCAAAATTGATGACAAGGATCTTCGGATTGACGTCTACCACTCTGGTGGACACGGCGGGCAGAGTGTTAATACTACGAATTCTGCCGTGCGTATCACCCACCTACCAACTGGCACCGTTGTGGCTATCCAAAATGAAAGATCACAATTGCAAAACAAAGAAAAAGCCATGGAAATTTTACGCGGTAAATTAATCCAAATGCAGCAAGAACAGCACGCCGAAAACATTGATAATCTCCGAGCTGGCGAATCTGCTGGCTGGGGCCAACAAATCAGAAATTACGTTTTGCAACCCTATAAATTAGTGAAAGATACACGCACCAAGCACGAAAACAAGGATCCAGAAGCCGTTTTGGACGGCAAGATTGATGAATTTATTGATGCCTATTTAGAAAATCTTGATCATCCAGAATAAACTCAAACACGTATATCCTCAAAGGAGCAAACACCCTCGACAGCATAAGCCTATTGTTTCTAACTAAAAACCGTGTTATGATTTAAATATGATACTACTTGATCGTGTGACTAAAATTTATCCGGGAGACGAAGAACCGGCGCTAAATAATGTGTCGCTACATATCGAGCCACACGAATTTGTCTTTTTGGTTGGTAAATCCGGCGCCGGCAAATCCACCCTGATTAAAATGATCACAAAGGAGGAGCAGCCCGATTCTGGCAAAATCGTAATTGGCGGCATCGATCTTGACTACGTGAAGCGGCGTCATATCCCCCACTATCGTAGAAGACTCGGCGTGGTTTTTCAGGACTATAAATTATTACCAACGCGCACAGTGTATGAAAATGTGGCTTTCGCGCTAGAAATCGCCGGTATGAGTGGTAAAAAAATCAAAAAAACGGTGCCCAAAGTTCTCGAATTAGTCGGATTAACTGATAAAGCCCACAAATTCCCCAATCAGCTCTCTGGTGGCCAGCAGCAACGCGTCAGTATCGCTAGAAGCGTTGCTAGACAACCCAAAATCCTCATTGCGGACGAGCCCACCGGTAACCTTGATCAACTCACTCGTAAAGAAATTATTGACCTACTGCAGAGAATTAATGATTTTGGTACCACCGTGCTCGTAACCACGCATGATGAGACAATCGTTAATAATCTCAGCAAGCGCGTTGTTACTTTAAAAGATGGGGCAATCATTGCTGATCAGAAAGAACACGGCGTCTATAAACTAGATCGTCTGCCAGTGAATGATGAGCCAGATTACCATTTCGGCATCGAAGAAGAGAAGAATATTAACGTAGCTCAACGCGTAGCGGAGCGTATTAGCGCCGCCAGTGAGAGATATAACCAAAGAAAATCCAAGATCGCTCACTTTCACGGTAACAATAAGGGACAAAAACTCAAAATTAGCGATGTAGTTACGCCAGTTTCAGCGGCCATTCCTAAAAAGGCCAAAGTGATCAAAAAATCCTATGAGACCAAAAAACCTAGCCCAGTAACAATGATGAAAAAAGCTAAAAAACCCGAAACCAAACCCACTCCTAAGACCAATCATCAACCACCAATGAAGCCTGCCAAAAGCCCAGCGCCTAAAGAAATTAGTGCCAGCGAACAGAGTATTGCTATGAATCAGCGGGCCACAGTTTTCAATAAACGCTCTGAAAGCAATCTTGAAAGACCCCTTAAAGCTGCGCCGAGCCTAGGTGTATTGTCCGAGCCAATCAGCTCACCTCATCGTATTGTTACCGCTAACGAAAAACATCAAAAACGGATACTGTAATTATGATAGACAAACAAGCTATTGAGGAATCGGGTCACGAATCTCTCACTAAATTGGATCAGAAAAAAAATCGCAAAAAAACCAAACAAAACCTGCATACCCTCGTCGAAAACAGCAGCGTTAGTAAAGTACGTAGCGCAGGGCGCGTTGTTAAGTACGGTACCGCAAGTTTTATCCGCAATATCTGGCTTAGTATTGCAGCAACACTGGTGATGGCGATTACCTTAGTAATACTCATGATTACGGTGGCGGCCAGTCTCATTTTGAGTGCCACTGCTGACACTATGCGCCAAAAAATTGACATCACCATTTTCTTCAAACCAGGCACCGAGCAAGCTATCCTGGAAGAAATGTCAACCACCATGAAGCAAGATCCAAATGTGAAAAGCATCGCCATCGCTGATTCGATGACAGAATATCAAAACTTTATTGACCAAAATCAGGACAATGCCGACCTCTTAGTGGCCCTGGAGGATCCGGCCATGTATGACCTCATGCTAAAATCCATGCAAGCCACCATGCGTATTAAGGTTTATGACCCGAATGATCTAGATAGTGTACGCCGCATCGTAGAAGAAAATGAAGCCTTTCAAGCGCATCTTGACACCGAAAAAGAACCCACCTATAACGTTAATCATTCTGAAATCGAAACCATTAATTCTTGGGCAACTATGGCCAAGAATGGAGGTTTAGTATTGGGTGCCATCTTCCTCGTCATTTCAATCCTAGTCATCTTTAACACTATCAGAATGGCCATTTTCTCTCGTCGAGAAGAAATTTATATGATGAAACTAGTAGGCGCTGATAGTAGCTTTATCCGTGGGCCTTTCCGTGTCGAAGCGCAAATTTGCGGTATCATTTCCGGGATTCTTGCCAGCATTCTAGCTTATTACGGCTTTAAATTCGTTCGTCCACACCTTGAAAATTACGGCATTGACGCTAGCGCCGTAGCTCACCTTTTAGATAGTAGTATGTTAGTAATCGTTTTTGCCGTCATGATCGGCATTGGTGTTATTATTGGCACCATCTCGGCTCGCTTAGCGATTCGCAAATATCTACGCTAAAACATAAACGTTTACAAAAAAGATAATTCAGTTATAATAAAAGTATGAAAAGTTTGCGTACAAAAATCCTGGTCACTACCACAGTAGTCACGCTTGGCATATCACTTGGTGGTATTACCTTTTGGCAAAACCAATCTGCTAGCGCCTACCCGGCGGGCTGTGTTACGCAAGTCTGTCGCGATGCTTATGATCGTGCAGAGAATTCTGAACGCCGCTCAAGCGAAGCTAACGCTACCGCTATTACCTTAGAAAGCGAAGTCGCAAGATTAAACGGCGAAATTGCCGCCCTGGAAGCCGAAATTGCCGAGAACAATCGTATTGCGGCTGAGCTCAGTGAACAAATCACTATTAACCAGCAAAAACTGGAACTCCAACAAACCGCCCTCGCGAAATTACTCGTTAATATGCATTTTGACGAAGAACCAGACACAATTGTTTTACTCGCCAGCAGCAGCTCTTTAAGTGATTTTACCGAAAAACAATCTCGCCAAGATACCGCCAAAACTCAAATCACCACCTCTGCTGAAACCGTTAAGAACCTCAAGCAGGAGCTAGAAAATCAAAAAGCTGGCGTTGAAGCTTTGATTGCTAGCGCTGAAGCTAACAAAGCAGCAGTGGCCGCCAAACGTAATGAACAAAACGAACTGGTCGCTAAATATCACGATGATGCCGAAGCATTTTCGAGAGACGCAGCCGCCGCCAGAGAAACCATGCAACAAGAAATTGCCGCTGAAATCGCTCGTTATAACAGTGGTGGCACAGTCGGCGAAGGCGTTAATTCCTATCCTTATAGTAATATTTGCCCCGATTATACTTATCAAGCAATCTATAACGGTGATGGAGCTTATGGTGGCTACATTTGTCAATGTACCAGCTATGCTGGCTGGAAAGCCTACGAAGCCTATGGCGTTGTAATTAGCTCATGGGGAGACGCAAGAAGTTGGGTTGGTTACGGCGGAGTAAGCCGCGCCGCTAGAGGTAGAGACGGCCAATTACACGCTTGGAGAGTAGATTATACTCCCGCACCATACACAATTGCTGTTAGTACTGCAGGAGCCTTTGGTCACGTCATGTGGGTAGAAAGCGTTAATGCTAATGGCACGATTAATCTCACCGAATATAATAATACATCTTCCGCCGCCAGCGGTAGAGAAGGCGACTTTGGCGCAAGGTACAATGTTAACCCTAACGCCTACGTTTACATTCACTTTGACCAACCAATTTATTAAAATTTCAGAGAGATCATCCTAAAATCATTCTGTGACGCCGTAGCGGAACATATCATACTTCGCCGGACCAAAGCGTTAGCCTACAAAACAAAACTTCCAAGAGATATTATGTTTCAAAAAAATCATTCACACTCGAAAAATCTCCCTATCTGTGCTAAGATAAAGCTATGGAAGAAAATTCTGAAGAAAAAAAGGTGAGCCTAGGCGGTGCAATCATCGCCTGTGTCATCACACTTATTATTGGTGGATTTATTGGTCTTAATTGGAACACTATTAGCGCCAATGTCTTACCCTACCTTGGCTTTGCGCAACACGCCACTTCATCACATGACTGGTCAGCCTTAGACGAAGTTTACAATGCTCTGAAATTCAACTACGACGGGGAAGTTGATGAAAAAGTCATCATAGAAGGCGCAAAAAAAGGCCTCGTAGCTGCCATTGGCGACGTTTATACAGTCTACATGACACCAGAAGAAGCCAAAGAGTACGAAGCGACTTTGCATGGCGACGTGGGCAGTGGTATTGGTGTAGAAATCGGCCTCAGAGATGGTTACGTTAGGGTGATTCGTACCTTACCGAACAACCCCGCCAAAAAAGCTGGCATACTTGCTGGAGACATTGTTTATAAAATTGACGGCGAAGAAGTTTATGCAGAGGGAACTGAAGCAATTTCCAACAAATTGCACGGCGCTGAAGGTAGCAAAGTTAAAGTTACCGTGGTGCGAGATGGCGAGGAAAAAGAATTCGATCTTACCCGCGAAACCATTAATAACGTCTCCGCCTATATTGAATACGACGGCGACACTGCAATTATCAAAGTTAATCGTTTCGATACCGACACCGGCAAATTAGTGCAAGATATGGTGAAGGGTGATGGTTTTAAAAGTAAAAAAGTTAAAAAAGTCATTCTCGATTTGCGCAGTAATGGCGGCGGGTACGTTTCGGCGGCCATTGATTTAATTTCACTATGGATAGATGGCGAACCAGTGCTCATTCAAAAAACTAAAGGCGAAGTTAGTAGTACCGACAATTCTAATCGTGGTCAAGCCTTACTTAAAGATATGCCTACCGTAGTTTTAGTTAATGGCAGCACGGCCTCGGCTTCAGAAATTGTTGCTGGCGCACTCAAAGACTACGATAAAGCCACCATCCTGGGCGAACAGACTTACGGCAAAGGCGTGGTCCAAACCTTGCTCAACCTTACTGGTGGAGCCGAGCTTAAAGTTACTACAGCTCACTGGTATACCCCCAAAGGTACTAGTATTAATTTAGAAGGCATCAAACCGGACGAAATTGTCGAATTAACCTACGAAGACACCAATCATAGTCGCGACCCTCAGCTAGACGCTGCGAAAAAACTCAAAGTAGAATAATTTAGAAAGGTATGATAAAATCTTAATATGATAAAAGTTTATACAACACCAACCTGCATTTATTGTCACGCATTGATGGAGTGGCTCGACAAAGAAGGTATTGAGTACCAAGAAATCGATGCTAGTACCATGCCAGACATCACTGCAGTTCCCGTAACTATAATTGGCGACATGAAAATTGTGGGCTTCGATCGTACCGCCATCAAAGAGGCCATCGCAAATGAAAAGGGAAATTCTCAAACAGCCGCCCAGTGACCATATCTTAGTTCACAGCCGTTACGGTATAGCGACTATCGTGGAGCAGAGAGCGTTAGCTACCAGCACAGTTAACGCAAGCGATTTGGCGCCAATCAGCTCTGATAGTATTGATGAATTTATTATCCCGGGTCACAAACGGGCTCAAAATTTCGTCATTAGTAATCGTTTTTTTGACAAGCAAAGAGTCGCTACACCTGAAGTTTATTTTACAATACCGGGCAACTTAGCTAAAGATCATCACTACGGTCTCAATCGTATTTTCGAAAAGCAAATCGAACAAGGCGCTAATTGCGCACTTCAAAAACTCACCGACCCAGAGATAGCTAATGCTTGGAAAGACGATCATAACAAAGAACGCCACGATCAACACACAATTACCGAAGCTATTAATTTTGCCGCCCAGAAAGCCAGCGCTAAAATTGATGAAGCCCATCATATTAATAATAAATCCCCCATTATTCTCATCCATGGCTTTCGTGGAGCGCCAATTGGGCTCAAGGCTATCCAAGAACTACTACAAAAAGCACATTATAAAGTCCTGGCGCCAGCGATTTCGCCTTTTGCTGGCGCTAAGCCCTTAGCGGCCTATACCCCTAGAGCTTACGCGGATTTTATTGCGCAATTTATTGAAGAACACCACCTTTATCAACCAGTACTCGTTGGGCATTCGATGGGCTCCATTGTGGCAAGCGCGGTTGCCACTCATTACGCTGATTTAATTAACCAAAAACTGATTTTAATGTCACCAATTTCGGTTCATACCCCAAAATTCGTAGGTGCCATCTCGCCACTCGCCGGCTATCTGCCAACCAAATTGGTCGACTACGCCACTACTAAATACCTTACTCTTGAAAAAGATCAACAAAAATTCCACCAAATTATTGATATTACCCATCAGTGTAGCAGTATTGATACTCCAAGTCCTAGCGATCTGTGGCAAGCCACCAAATTCTCTACCAGCCATGCCGTAGGTGATTTTGCCTTCAAAAAAACTACTCTACTGCTTGCCGGCGAAAAGGATCGCCTGATTCGCGCTAGCGACACTCTTAAGTTAGCCGAGAAAATTAATGCTGAAACCATCTTTCTCAAAGGCACTGGTCACTTACATAACTATGAAAAACCCGTTGAAACTGCTGACGCCATTCTGCAATTCTTACGATAATGATTATACAGGTGCTAATCTCACGGAAAATTAATAGTAAAACCTGTCGTTTAACTTGTCTAAAATGCTATAATCAGCTACAATAATAAGGTTGCCATAAAACCAAAGCACTTTGAGGAAGGATTATTTTAAGCATGAAAAACCCTTTAACAAAAGACCGTAATAATCAGAAAGTTAAACAGCGTTTTTACTGTTGGCGAGAACGCTTCCGCGAAAGAATCGAATTAAGGCTCTTCCAGATAATCTGGAAACATGATAAAGCCACTATGCTTCGCCGTGAGCGCTCACGTAAAAAACGCTAGTCCGCCAAGGTCTATCCAGAGAAATATCACTCTCGTAGTCCTGTTTGAGCAGGGTACCTAAGATGATCAAAATTGAGCCAAGAAACTGTCAAAACCCTCGTGGACTCATCAAAACGAGAGGTTCCTTATCGGCCAAAGTCTATTGCGCCACCGTTATCGTCATGGTTTTAAATGACCAAAACCATCACTCGCAAAAAACATTAGCACCTAAGATTACTGTATCATGATTAATGTTATATTAAAGGTCTCAACTGCTACCCGCTCATACCGCAAAACTACAATGCAATCTAATCCCCATTTAGAGAGCCTGCCATTCCGGCAGGCTATGTCCTTATAGTACTATAAGAGTCGCTAATTAATGTTCGAGTCGCTAGTTTTCTCCAAAGACTGTGACACTATTCAGGCCTTCTCAATTTATAGAAAGACTCAAAATACTTACTATATACCATAAAAATCTTCGCATCACCACAAGTAGTCAGCAGCTATCATGAGCAAACGGTCGGCAGGAAGCGCGCATCATCTTGCATATTGTTTCAGCCAGCAACCCCGCGGGATTTGACGAACATTCTTACTCGTGCCCACCAATTGCAAAACCGCTTCGGTTGAAAAATCCCGACAAGAAAACACGTCCAACGCTATAGTGTACTGTCCTCTTGTATTAACTGGTACCGCGCCAGGTAAACACTTATGCAAAGCAATGTGTGATTCTACTATTGGCTGCACGATATCGAAATTCGACACACCGCTTTGTGCGTCACTTCGTACCATCATTGGCATCAATTTCGTCATGCCAAGAATTTTACGGATTTCCCCTACTAACTGCACGCCCTGCTCCACATCTACAATGTCAGGAACTTCCAGCACCAGATGTTTACCATATGCACCAGATTCCTGACGTTCGTGCCTTGAGTCGTAATGCCCCGGTTTTAAAAGCTCACACATTTCTTGATCCAAACTCCGGCTGTCTACGCCGTTTACATGAAACAAGTCAACATACACCACGCCAATATGCGGGTAGGTATGGCATGTGAAGTGCCCTCCAGGAAATAAGATGACTGTGCTAATGCCGGTATCCTCCTCCTTGATATGTGGAAAATCACCTGCCTCAACATTTTTAGTTACTATCTGATGGTCCCGCACCGAGCAATGCTCCAGGATGACCCGCATCTTAAACTCCAATTTCACCGGATCACTCAATAATTCCTGATCAATTTCATAGCCGTCGAAAAAATAATGACTCACTGGTCTCATTTAGATTCCCCCCTTTTTTTGGTATTTAGCATAGATTAAAATTTCTAGCCAACATAAATATGATGGTCTATCTTTCTATTGTAGCACAGATTTTATTTTTTGTCAATATTTTTAGCGCTTTTTGAGCGTTTTGGATGTTTTTTTCTGAAAAGTCCTCGAGATTTTTTGGTCACCTCCTTGCCTTTCAGACGAATTGCCTCTTGATAAATTTCCTCAAAACGCTGCAAAGTCCGATTCAAATCATGTTTTTTAGCAATTTCCAAGCTACCTTCAACGTAGTTTCTGCGTAAATCTTCATCGTTAATGATTCTCAGCATCGCTCTGGACATTTGCATCGGATCTCGTGGCCGGCACAACGCACCATTGCGCCGATTCTGACATAATTCGCGCACTGCGCCCGCATCTACTGCTACTAACGGCAAACCAGTGGCAGCAGCCTCAATCAACACGATACCCTGCGTTTCAGTAGTGCTAGCAGTCGCAAACAAAGTTGCCATTTGATAAATCTTCATCAAATCTGGTGGCATTACTCGCCCCAAAAAACGCACCTGATCCTTGATCTCTAAAGATTGCACAAGATCGACAAGATGCTTGCGATCGGTG
Organism: uncultured Candidatus Saccharibacteria bacterium; assembly: GCA_947565505.1. Taxonomy (GTDB): domain Bacteria; phylum Patescibacteriota; class Saccharimonadia; order Saccharimonadales; family Saccharimonadaceae; genus Nanosyncoccus. The sequence continues at coordinate 25,627 of CANOGH010000003.1, forward strand.
CCATCGCCCACAATCACCAGTAAGGCATCAGGGCGTTTTTGCAATACTTCCTTGAAAGCCACTACCACTTCACCAATACTCTTCTCGGGATCTACCCGTCCCACGTACAGAACGATCGGTCGATCTTCAGGAATTTTATATTTACGGTAATACTTTTTTGCCGCTTTTCCAGGACCAAATTTAGACAAATCCACACCATTAGATAATGGCTCCACCGTCACCTTAAAATGCTTGCGATTCTTTGGTACTAAATCTTCAATTGCCATTTCGGTAGGCATAGTAGCATATTCGGAATGTTTCAAAAAACTCGCCATGTAGACCCTAAGCACCGCATCTAAAGGCTTCTTGATTGGCCGCAAAATTTTACGCTGCCCCGTAATATTATCCGGATAAGCGTGACCAGTAGTCACAAGCGGAACCTCAAACTTTTCCGCATAACGCCGCGCTGCAATCGCAACCCCTTCCGCCGTCTGACTATGGATCACATCTGGTCGAAAACGATCTAGCGCCTTTTTCATTTCGTTATAGGGACTAATTGCTAACCACAGACCATTTTTATAAGCCAATCGTGGTAAGGAAAAACCCAAAAACTCCTTTCCGCCGCCCACCTCATTGATCTGATCAGGATAAAATGGAAATCTGATTGAACGCACGTAAACCGTCTGAACCCCCTCTTTCTTCGTTCGATGTTTCTTGCCGCTAAAACTTGGGCAGATCACCATGACTTCGTGCCCCTGCTTTACTAAGCCCTTTGCTAAGTTATGCGCAAAAACCGCCACCCCGTTAATCATAGGGTAATACAAGTCCGTGGTAATTGCAATTTTCATACTTGCTTTAGTATAACATAAAAAACTAAAAAATACTAGATAAATTTTACGCCTCTCAGGTTTCACAATGAGTATATCTATTCTTTAAGGAAAACAATTTTAATGTAACGTATTAGAAGCGGGCTTAACGTCTCCGAAACAAATCACGGAGCATGATAAACTCAAATTACAAAACCAAGCCCATATCTCCTACCCACCTAGCCAGTTATAGCAAACTGTGCTACAATCAAACCAAGATTTAAAATTAGTTATGATGAAGAAAACCAAAACTCCGAGCACTGTTACTGTTAATCGCAAAGCTCACTTCGACTACTTTCTTGAAGAAGAGTTAACTTGCGGTATGGTTTTGTCTGGACTTGAAGTGCGTGCTATTCGCGATCATCACGTCCAGCTCAAAGGAGCATTCGTTACCATTAGAAACCGAGAATTATGGCTCAACAACCTCACGCTGGGAGCTGACACCGCCCGCAATATTAAATTAATGGCCACCAAAAAGCAGCTCACCGGGCTCATCCGCGCCAAACAAGATGGCTTACAACTTGTACCGGTACGCCTCCTAGCTGGCGGTCGATACATCAAGCTAGTCATTGCTACTGGCAAAGGCAAAAAGAAGTATGACAAGCGCGAAACTATCAAAAAACGTGACGCGTTAAGAGGAAAATATTAGCCCCACAAACATCCAATTTGTAGCAACAAAAAAGACCCTGCACTAGACACTTACTCTAGCAGATGCAGGGCCTTTTCTAAACTACTTGACGCTGGTCGCGCCAGTAAAACCTTACAATGACGAATATCTCTGGTTAATCATAAAAAGTATTAGTTCCATAGTGTCCAATGCGAAACTCTTTCTTACTTCTGTATCTTCTTCAGGCTCAATCACCTCATCATTAGCTTCATTTAAAACATCCTTACTTGCAACTTTCTGTAATGACGGTTCAAATAAATTCATCAAACCAAGCACGCAAAGCGGTAGTTCATCCGCTATCAAAAACTGTTTACCATATGCCAAGCGTAATACAATACGGCTCTTAAACGGCAACTCATCCCGGATAACTCCTGCTACGATTTTCTTAAAGCGTTTCTGCTCTTCACTACTTGCCACCTTTCCATAAAGGTCAATAAATAATTGCCGCAAATTCAAGTCCTTACAGTCAAGTATGTCGCAATCAGCCTCAGCATGAGGGAAAATCACATCTCTTTGCATAGTGGACCGCATCACTACATGCTCATTGATCTCGCCCGCCCAATGCACTTTAGTACACTTCAGTTGATCGGGCGTTAAATTGCCTACATCTAAAATTTTGTCACAATTAGCCATTAAGATGCGCAAACGCATTAAAACTTCGTCTAACGCCACCGTGGCGCCCGCCGCGTCTGGTTGAAAAGCCAGGAATAGAGTTTCGCGTTCATGCTTCTGCAAATGCCCATCAATAACTGCCTGCATTTTCTCTTTTTCAGCTTTATGAAACTTCTTCTTGCCGTATAATGTTTTAAAGATCCTTGACATTACACCTTTATCCGTAATATCCACTTCTCTCACCTCATTTCTCTGTATTCATAAATCACATATCCGCCATTTTTTAAAGTGCACCTCCCCTCATCCGTTATCTTCCTATTGTAACATTTTCTCTCAATAACGCAATAGCTGTCACTGTTCCAAGTTATATTTTTCAGTACAGCCGTAAATGATTAATGAATAAACCTCCCCGGAGCAAGCTCCGACAGTTCGTCATCATAATCTACTGTTCCGATAGTCACGAACATCAATTTTATAAACAAAACCACCTTGTGGTGCTATCATAAAGCAAGATATATCTCAATCCTTTCACCCCTCTGGTGCCGACTCGGAAAAACAAGCAAACTTATTTTTCCGTGGGTTTTCCACGCGCATACCAACGAGGTTACCCGTTGGGCGAGCATAAGCAAGTCTACACGGTGCTTCGCAAAACTTCAAATCCCACCACACAAGACTCCTCATCTGTGCTAAAATAGAGCCATGAAACTATTTTCCTGGAACATCAATGGGCTACGCGCCGTCCTCAAAAAAGGCGCTCTGCAAGAGTTTATTGCCACCGAACAGCCAGACATTCTCTGTCTTCAAGAAACTAAGGCTAAACCCGGGCAAGCCGAGTTCGATCTCCCAGAATATCTTGAGCTTTGGAATAGCGCCGAACGAGCTGGCTATTCTGGCACTGCCATCTTTAGTAAGTATCAACCCCTTAACACCACCAACGGATTTAACGAAACTATCAATGCTAGCTATGACTGGAGTAATGATCAATATGGCGGACCACTCAATGAAGGCCGCGTCCAAACTGCCGAGTTTGAACCGTTTTATCTTGTCAACGTTTATACGCCCAACAGTAAGCGCGACCTCTCCCGCTTAAATTTACGCGAGACGCTGTGGGATCCGGCCTTTTTGGAATATCTCAAGCAACTTAATCGTCTCAAGCCGGTAGTGGTTTGCGGAGATTTTAATGCCGCACATACTCCTCTAGATCTTGCCCGCCCTAAAGACAACCAACATAACGCCGGCTTTACTAGTGAAGAGCGCCAGGGAATCAAGAATCTGATTAGTAGTGGTTTTATCGACACTTTCCGCTATTTCTACCCGTCTGTACAACGTTATACTTGGTGGTCTCACTGGGGTAAAGCCCGCGAACGCAACGTTGGCTGGCGGATCGACTATTTCTTTATTTCTGAAAGCCTACTGCCACACCTCAAAAAAGCCGAAATTTATGAACACATCCCAGGGTCAGATCACTGTCCAGTCGGGATTGAACTGGAATTCTAAATGTCAAGTGAGCTACCTTTTTTCTCCCAAATTTCAGGTTTTTGTCAAAAAACTATTGACTTTTTGATAAAAGTGTGTTATAATGGAAGGATAGGGATCTTATGAAAGCTTTTGCAACCATTAGTCCTGATCTCTCTTATTGGCAAAAACAAACTACGCCACTTTTTACGGATCTATATTGGAACGTCCCCGAACAAAAATTTGGTACAGTCAACGTGATTGGTGGAAACAGTCAAAATTTTGCCACACCCGTCAAAATCGCCGAATACCTAACACGTAATTTTCCGATCAAACATCTTAATAATGTCTTTCCGGATATCCTCAAATCCAAATTTCCACCCCTTCCTAACCTAATTTTCACGCCGTCCACCAGTAGCGGTTCCTTCGCCAAGACTCGCGAATTAATTACTGTGACCAATTCAGCCAACGCCAACCTATTTATCGGCGACCTCTCTAGAAATTCCGAGACTCTCATTGCTTTAAGCCTAGCCACTCAACCAACCGCCGAATTAGTGTCCGCCGGTCACTATTCTCACTTTGCCAAGCCACTCAACGTCCTGACGCGTGACACCATTGACCTTTTAGCTCCCGAAATCGAGCCCCTCCTACGTCAGCCTGAGACCATCCTAGTCGCTTCCATGATTCAGCTACAAAAAGTGTTTCGTGCCATTTTTTATCCCAAAATGATCCTCCTTTCACAACCACTCATACCGATTATTGAAACCCTCCACAAGTTTACTCTATCCTACTCCGCCACACTCCTCACCTTCCACCAGAACAACCTCATCGTTGCAAGTAGTGGTAAAATCATCACCACCCACCTAGTTGACACTCATTACTCACCAATTACCTTGTGGGCGGGTGAACTAGCAGCCAAAGTGACTGTGCTAAATCTTTTTAATCCTCATAAAACTCTTGAAGCTACCACAGCAGCCATTCATTACCAACCCGGAAACTGATAGAACAGCCATCACGTTTTTACAGCCAGCTTAAACAGCGTTTTTAAACTCAGCTATTTTGCGCTTAGCCACTCATTAAACTGACCCAAAATTTCTGACTTTATTATTTCGAATTTCTATGAGAAAATAGAAGATGTAACTTACAGGCTTAGGCTTACTGAAAGGGGGATATCATGAGACCTACGCACGTTATCAAAATTATCTGCATTATTGTATTGACAGTGGCTATGAAGTATCAATCAAGCCAGTATGCAACTGAAAATCCAGACCTACACCAACCTTGGCAAAACTTATGCTGGAGCGAAGCCTACGAGAAGCAAACCATCGTAGAACTTGATCACGCCGAACGGGTGCGCCAACCCATTCTCAATTCGGTCATTAATCATCCGGAAAGATTTGAAGAGCACAATTTTATCAATATTACTGATTTAAAAACTCACTCAAATAGTATTTGGAGCACCGAACTTCAGCCCAATACTGATTACGAAGTACAAATTTATTTTCGTAACGACAGTGATCCCAAATATTACCAAAGTGGCGGCACGGCAACTGGCGTTCGACTAGCTATTGACTTCAATACTCAATTAATGAAAGACCAAGAAGGCGCTATTGCCGCTACCATTATAGCCGACAACACCGAACCAGCACAGTTCACTGATCTCCATTGGCTCTATGCCGATACTAATTTAGAAATCCAGTACATCGAGCACAGTGCACGGATCCATAGCAACGGCAAAGTTAACAATACCGCGCTAGAAGATGAACTTTTTTCCAAAACGGGTTGTCTTTTAGGTTACAACCGTCTCAATGGACGCCTTCCTGGAGGCGATCAATTTATGGGTTGGGTAAGTTTTAGAATTCACACTAAGAAGGTTATCAATCTGAATACTATGATCTACGACATGATAATAATCACACTCATTGGCGTCGGATGTGGATTTATTATCTTCTCTATCATCGTTATGCCTTGTTATCGCATATTCAAACATTTCACCAGAAACCAGAAATAGTACCTTCATAGAATCTTTCACATGTTCGAAGATTCTACCAAAAAGAGGCAGCATATGTTCTATCAAGTCTGCCTCTTTTCTATATTCACTTGACTAATCCGTTATCCCAGCATTACGGCTATCAAGCTCCCGTCCCAAGTATTTGAATGATTAGCAAAAACTAAAGTTATCTTGACCTATTCTTTTGTTGTTTGCTCGACGACTTCCGTTTTTTATCTTGAGTGTTTGTGTCGCGTTTCCGGAGTACCACTCTGTACCCTATCAAGAAAACTCCCGCCACCAATACAACTGCTAGGATCGTTAAAACTATACCTAACACCCCCGCACTCTGTGCTCCAGATTCGTCACCGCTTACCGTGCCAGTACCTGGAGCTGACAATATTGAGTTACTAATCAGAACCTCCTTCTCGGCGTTTCTAGACTGCCGTTATTTCTAACTTCATTATAACAAATCTCAGAATTAACGTAAACGCTTTTTCAAAGCCAATTGGTAAACGTCCAGCAAACTTCCTAGCTGCGCGCTCTGCACCACCAAATGGCGATTTTGCAACATTACTCGACTCATCGTGGTAATTTGTGCAGCTTGCAAATTTTCTAGCGCTCGTGCCATCGCGAGCGAATCGTGTGACTCTGCAAAAACGTAACTTCCCGCCGGCACCACCTCCTTCATATCAGGATCACAAAAAAACACCGGCAAACCAGTCACCGTTGCCTCCAGTAAAGTCATACCCTGAGTGTCAAAATCATAAGACGTATTCACACTTAAATGACAGCTCTTCATGCATTGATAAATCTCCGCATGCTCCCGTTGTCCTTCGAATTTCACCTGCAAACCATGAGTTTTAGCATAACGCTTCGCGCGTCGCAACTGATTGCCCCTACCATAAACATACAAAATATACGGCCGTTCCAGCCGATTTAATGCTCTTAGGAATGGCATAATGCGTTTTTCTTTAGATATTCGCGAGTTCCAAAGTAACCTTAAGGTCGCCGTCTGGTTGCCGGATAATTCCGGGTCTGTGCTTGAGCCCAAAGACCGTTCTGAAAACTCCACCTCCAAAATCTGATCTGGAACACCGTTAGAAACTGGCAGGACTGGCTTAGTAACACCATATTTTTTAATTTTTACCGCAAAGTGTTTAGAAGGTGTCACCACCACATCGGCATACTGCGCTTGATTGACCATAATCTGCCACATCAATACCTGCGCCAAAGATTTTGCTTGCTCCTTATCGCGATGCACTTTTAAACTATGTGGTAAATAGCACTGATGCAAAAAATGCAATATTCCCGCCACGATCGTCTTAAATGGATGTATGACATTAATCATAATCGCCTGATCTTCACGCCCATGCATCGTCTGCACGAGAGGAACTCCGAAACGCCGTGCCAGCCTAATTCCAGCTAGACTACAGCTAGTTTCGTAATGCACATGCACCAGATCGAACTCACCAAACTGCGGAAATTTTTGTAAAACAAATCGCTCCACCACCGGCGGACGCTTTGCTAAAACCGATTTTTCAATTTTTACCCAGCGATGACTAGGCACTGTTACTACATTCTTCTCCTTCGCATCAAAACCAGGACAAAAAATAGTCACCTCATGCCCAGCCTCTTCTAAAGCCTGCTTTTGCGCTTTAATCGAAGTTGCAATCCCACCACTGCCCCAAGGAGCATAAATATCGGTAAACAAAGCAATCTTCATAATGCCTTCATTCTAGCACATTTTTTTGTAAATGCCTAGCAAAAACTCATCTAACATTTTTCGATCTACTAGAATAAAAATCTCGACAACTCACGCCCTATTAGAAAAACCGTCAGCAATCACACTACTTTTTCTTAGCGCTCGTGTTAATCTATGTTATACTTAAAGCTATGAAAGCATCAATTTACCGAACCGCCGAAAGCGTTTCACCGAAACACCCAGACAAACTTTGCGACCAAATCTCCGACGCAATTTTAGACGCTCATCTCTCACAAGACCCTAACGCTCGAGTCGCCGTTGAAACTTGCGGTGGGCACGGTCAAATTTTTATCACCGGCGAAATCAGTTCTCACGCCGCAGATATTGACATTAAAGCAATCGTTGATCGTATTACAGGAGACCCCAAACTACATCTAGAAGTTAATCTTGTTGAACAAAGCCCAGCCATTGCTCAAGGAGTTAACACTGGTGGCGCCGGAGATCAGGGAATTATGATCGGCTACGCCTGTGACGAAACTCCTGAATTACTGCCGCTAGAAGTCATCCTAGCGCGTAAACTCAACCAAATGATTTACCATGATTTTCCTTATGACGGCAAAACTCAAGTTACCTTACATCTCGACTCTGACAATCGTTACTTAGTAGATTCAATTGTCGCTAGTTTTCAAAATGTGTCGCAAACCGACCTGCGCAGCATCGTGACCAATTTCATTCTTCAGGAACAACTACCAGGCCAGCCTACCCTACATCTCAATCCGGCTGGAGATTGGACGCAGGGTGGCTTTGAGGCTGACACTGGACTAACCGGTAGAAAGTTAGTTGTAGACAACTATGGGCCCCAAATACCCGTAGGTGGTGGAGCCTTCTCTGGCAAAGACGCCTCCAAAGTCGATCGGTCAGCAGCCTACATGGCCCGCAAAATTGCCTGCGATTATTTACGACAAACTGGCGCAAAAACTGTCCTTGTACGCCTAGCCTACGCTATCGGCTACGACCAACCGTTAGAGCGCAGTGTCATGATTAATAGCGAAAATCATCTTATACCGCTTGGTAGTCAAAATAACCCAGTAGATGGTTATAATCTCACCCCACGGGGAATTAGCGACTTTCTCGAACTTAAGCAACCCCACTTTGAAGCTACTGCACGCTACGGTCATTTTGGACACCCCGAATTTACCTGGGAAAAATAATTAGGGCAGCCTTCCTTACTATCCACCCCGCACCTCCAAGATTATACATTCCTTAATAATTATAGCCTATCTTCCTATTATAGCACACTTTACCATAAAAAGCAATAGCTTTTTAAGTTTTTTGGTCTTGTTCCGCAATTCTAGACACTAAGCATAGAGATAAGTAGCAAT
>CANOGH010000004.1 GCA_947565505.1 uncultured Candidatus Saccharibacteria bacterium
TACTAGCGGTGTGGTGATTTTGGCCAAGAATCCTGCCACTCAAAAAATGCTACGCAAGCAATTTCAGGAACGCAAGACTCATAAAACGTACTACGCAGTCGTGAAGGGTGCGCCGAAACTTACAGCCGCCCTCATTGATCTACCGATTGCCCGCAACCTGAAGCACCCTACTACCTTTATGGTAGATCAAAACGGCAAATCTTCACAAACCGCCTATCAAGTACTGAAAACCGGACAAGGAAAAAGCTTGCTAGAACTCAAACCTACCACCGGCCGCACTCATCAACTCCGAGTGCACCTGAAGCACTTGGGCGTACCGATCGTGGGGGATCCAGTCTATGGTGACGGTCGCGGTGAGCGCCTGATGTTGCATGCGGGAGCTTTAGAAATCAGTATTCCGGGGGCTCATGGCAACATTCGGAAAACCTTTACCGCACCATTGCCGGCTAATTTTACAGAAATGGTTCAAGATGAATCAAAATAGGATCAGTATCTGGACCCCGTGGGCGTCAAAATACTGGGGCAATTTCTTGTCTTATCTCTATTGTAGCACAAAGTATTTAAAAAGTCAAGAGTTAAATGCGAGTTTACCTATAAAGGACCGGTTTTTGCTCAGCTGCTTGGTCAACAATACGAGAAAGACAGTGCGCTTGAAGTTCAGAATCATAATGGCCTCATGGTACGTGTTTGCAGAGGATATTACACACAAAACACCACGTCAATCTTTTTGCCGAACAAGCCAAGCGCCACTAGAATTTACCCAGGCAAGGCTTGTCGCAACCATGGTTTACCGAAGAGATTCTTTACTGAAGTTTAAAGGCTCGAAATGCACGAGGCGTAGTTTTTCAAATTATTCTGTTTATGCCCTAAGAAGACCAAAAAACCAAGGAATAGCTCTTGGTTAGCCTCAAAGTGGAGAAATTGTAATGTTTTTTGATCATCTAGAACAACTACCCGAAATTGCCCAGCAAACTAGCTGTACAGTATTTAAACTACCAGCAAATACACCGGTAAATTTGCCTCACGCCACCTATTTACGACCAGATTCCACTAAGAAAACGCCTATCATCTCAATTGAACAGATGCGGGAATTTATCGCCAGCACCAAACTTAAAGAGTTAACTACCCGTTTCTTTGTGATTGAATCCGCCGAATCTATGAATGATGCTGCCGCTAACGCTTTTCTCAAAACCTTGGAGGAGCCACAGCTCAACTGTCATTTTGTGCTGCTCACTGCGGATCCAATGCTATTACTACCCACTATTCGTTCGCGGGTGCAAATTTATTATCTTCGTCAAACCGATCAATTGTCTCAGCCGCTCACTACCTCCGAGAAGGCCACGACATTAGCTAAAAAGCTGATTGCGGCAACTCCGGTAGAGCTCATTCGGCTAGCCGAGGCTCTCGCTAAGGATAAGCAAGCACGAGAACTTGCCCTCGAAACTGCCACGGCCGCCGTGGAACTCCTCTATAAATCTTACTTTAAAACTCAGAATCCGAAATTTATCAAAAAAATCCCCAAATTTATTAAACTCCACGAGTCACTGCAGAGGAATGGTCATATTAAACTACACCTCGTAGCGGATTTAATCTAAGATACTAGAGAAACTGCCTAGTGACAAGCTGCTCTCAAACAGTTACCAATTTGGTAGTCCAAAATTAGCCTCGTTTTTTGTAGCCCATACATCATCTCTTGAAATCAAATCAATTAATTTTAGCGCAACAATCGTTAAAATTAATTTTCAGATAAGATTAAACCAATAAAAGTGTTGACAAATAATAGAATCTGTGCTACAATGATAGTATAAGCACAATGCAAGACTTGGGCTAGGGTTTTGGTAGGGAAATTAGCTTTATGCATCATATGATCCAAGATAGACAATCAGTATCAAATAACCTGCCTCGAAGCAGATTCCCAAGCCACTAATCCTAAAGCGAAAAAGAATTAGACCTGCATATCATAGGATCCAAGATTTCTCTAATAGGGTGAACTATTTAATACATACAAAAACTAGCGGAATTAAAACAATGCATTACTAAGCGAAACCACTTTCACTTAGTAATTATGTGTTATAATGAATCTATGTTAGGAATTCTGTTACTGGTGGTTTTTGCGCTGTATCTGGATTTTTTGTTTCCAATTTTTGGCAGACGCAAAGCTAAGGAGCCGCAACACAGCGAAAAATATGATCAACAGATGAAAAAACTTTGGAGTGCCGCTCAGGATTCGATGCGCGACCACAAACCTTTACGGGCCGAAAAAGCACTACTTACAATTCTCAAATTTGACGAAAAGAATGCTGCCGCCTATAACCGTCTGGGTATTCTCTACGCCAAAGGGCAAAAATTTGAAGAAGCTATCGAATGTTTTGAAATTGCGCAGTCCTTGGATAATAATCCATCATCCCTGCATAACGTCGGTCTAATCTATCTCGAAACTGGCAATTATGAAAAAGCCGCCATGGCTTTTCGCCAAGCCCTAGAAATTGAACGTGACTTGCCAGCTCGATTTATTGCCTTAGCAAAGGCCGAAGAAAAACTTGGTCGGCTTAAAGCCGCTATTAAATCTCTCGAGGAGGCTTATAAACTAGATCATAGTATTAATACCTTGAGACAAATTCTAGCCATTCACGAACTGAACGGTGACTCTACGGCCATCGCCGACACTACTGCACGTATTGAGGCACAAATTTCCAAAGCCGCTAGCAGCAAAACACCTAAACCTGCCCGCAAATCTACCGCTAAACGGCCAAAGACTGTCGAAAAGCGTAGTCCACGTGCAGCTACTACGCCGGCCAAAATGAAACCGGCAACTACAGCAACTAGGCCAGTAGCAAGACGTGCGCCTGTCAAGGCAACCACTCCAGCTACCAGACCGACCGTTTCCAGAACACGCAGCGTGCCTGCACCAAGAGTAGCCCGGCGGGTAGCAGTACCGGTGCCTCAAGCAGCCAATACAGCTGATGCCAGAGCAAGAGCAGATTCAATCGCTCGGGCCGCGAGCGCCAGGGCAGGGTTACGTAAACGCTTTTAAAAAGGAAGGCTAATATGCCTCCCTTTTTAAAAGAACAACAGAGTGGCTCTCCAGCCAAACCTCATTTCTTATAGCGCTCCGGGGATGTTAGGTAAACCTTAATCCAGCTAAAACTTCCTGGGCTGCCTGCGGAGAACGATACGAGCCCAATCTGGTTTGTGAACAGCATGCTTCTCTCAGGTCTCTTTGAGCCGCATAAGGAATTTCTTCCAGGCGCTTCATGAGTGAATCAGTAAACTTCGAGGCATACCCAAATCTCAGGCGACCAAGCATACCGTGTTCTGCAGAGATCGACCTTTCATTGCACTGTTTTAGCCAGTTTCTAAAGTCGGAATCCAGCTTTCTGGTACCTTCGGTTAAAGCGATAATTCCTGCTTCAACTTGAGGTAAGAATTCAATACTCGGGATTTGGAATACCCGATTTTTGCCATAAATTCCACACCAATAACGCCAAGCATCGTTGTCATCTCCGGTAAGGATTACAAAAGCATGATACAGCCTTTTTAAATCTGCCACCAACGTTTCCATTTTAAGATGTTGAAGTTGCTCCATGTTAATATCCGTGTTACGGTGCACGGATAAATTCTCTCGGAAAGCCCGAAAGACATCGTTGCCATAAATCTTCTCGATGTGCTTTTTCTTAAAATAACCATGAGCTGGGGCGTCCGTAACTGTGAAATGGTAGCCCTTCATTCCTAATTCAAAGATTTCGGCCAATGTCAAATACGCCGCATAAAGCAGTCCATACTGTGGATCTTCTGGACCATCGCCGCCCATTCTTTCCGGATAAAGCCTGGCCAAATTATTAATCAGCGTGCACTCATCACTTGCAAATGAACCACATTGAAACGGAAACCTGTCCTCACCATCGCCAAAAGTCGATGCGCATATCTTTAAAACTGAACCTTCGGGTAAAACATCGGCCAAATAGTTATAGGCCACTACCAGGTTATTCGCAAAATTATCCACATTCTTGCCCTCTGATCCCGTAGTGTCCATTAAGGTCTCACATGGCACCGCATACATCTGAGACGAGCTTCGCTCATCTTCAGGAAGATAAACCTTTCGTATTAGATTATATCGCGGATCCACATTCTTTGGTAGCCGACCGCTATTTAAGGTTTGATTACGAAAAACTTCTGTAATTTCTTTCCCCGTGGCACCGATTTCGGCTTTAGCTTCCTCAACCTTCGCTTTCGTTAAACTCACTTTTGCCATCAATAACCTCCTTATAAAAGTCCTATCGCGCACTTAAATTCAAAATGTCATTGAATTCCGTGTCTTTAACATAATAACACGTTTTTTACAATAAAACAATAGTAAACAAAATTAATCACCTGAAAGTAGTTTATTCAAGGAGATCATCAAAAAACAGCCCAAAACCAGGTACTATTAACAAAATCTTCAGTCTCTAGAACTTTGAAGCTCACGATTCGAATTGACCGTTAACGCAGTCTATTTAATTCTAAAAAATAATTACTAAAAAGCCTCATTTTTGTACTAGTAAAATCATAAAATCCCCTTTACACCTTTAGACAAGAATGCTACAATTGTATTGACAGTCTGGTATCAGACTTTTTTTATTAGAAAAAGTTCCTGACCGACTAAAGAAAGGGAAGATATGGCGAAAGAAACCACAGAGAACAAGGTTGTTCCGGCAGCGGACGACTCAATCAAAAACAAAAACCAGAATCAAACTCAAACGCTTGAGCATGAGGATAATTCAAGCACAGTTACTCAAAATGGAGCAGCAGCAAAGGAACCAGCTGAAGTTATCGAAGCGCACCAAGATGGTGATGAAAAAGATGATCAGGAGCAAGTAAAAGCTGAGACTGTTACTGGTACAGAGGAAGCCACTGAAGCTAAAGAAGAAACTAAGTCTAGCAAAAGCGAGACCTCAGAGCCAGCGGATTCCGAGGAGCCACAACAATCAGCCAAAGCTACAGAAGAACCCACCAAGGAAACTAAACCTAAGGAAGCTGAGCCCAAGGAAACCAAAACTAGCGAGACTAAAATCACGCTCAAAAAGACTGATCAGCTTGATCAGGAATCAGACGATTCTAGGCCAGCTAAGAAAAGCGCCAGCCAAACCCGTAAGGTTACATCTGACGACCAGGTTAATCCCGGTGAAAAGCCAATTGGTGAGGTTTTTATCTTAGTAAGGCCTTTCGTGCGCTTTGGTCGCTATATCAGAGATTCTTGGCGCGAAATTCGCCAAGTTCGTTGGCCTAACCGCAAGGCTACTTGGAAAATGGTGCTCGCCGTCATCGGCTACTGTATCATTTTTATGGCCTTCTTACTAGTCTTAGACCTCTTCTTCACTTGGCTATTTAACTTGTTATTAAATAAATAATTACACAAACGGAAAGGATAAAAATATGGCAGTTAACCGCTACGACGATACTAGAGCATGGTACGCAATTAGCACTTATAGTGGCTACGAGGATAAGGTAGCTGACAGTATTAAACAACGCTTAGGTACGCCAGAATTTGAAGGGCAGATCTTTGACGCGATTGTCCCGAAAGAAAAACGTATTGAAATTAAAAATGGCAAACGCAAAGTGGTTGATCGGAAAATCTTCCAAGGCTATGTTTTAGTCGAAATGAGCTTGTCCGACGAAACTTGGTACATTGTCCGCAATACTCCAGGCGTTACCGGCTTTATTGGTAATGGTACCAAACCCACTCCAGTTTCAACCGCCGAAATTACTAAAATTAAAAAACGCATGGGCGTAGAAGATCCAAAGTATTCGGTCAACTACGAAATTAGTGAAGTGGTTTCTATTATTGATGGACCATTTAAAGGTTTTGAGGGTACCATCTCTGAAATCGACACCACCAAAGGCAAACTCAAAGTCATGGTGTCAATGTTTGGTCGTGAAACACCAGTCGAGCTGGATGCTTTACAGGTGAAGAAAATTTAGCGCCCAACTTCACTACGACAACTGGAATGCCCGAACGAACGCTCGGGCATTTTCTAGTCCCCTAAATCTCCAGATCGAGTATCTAGAGGCAGGTTTTTTGACAAAATTTTGACGACTTCTCAAATAATTTTTGCATCACCACCATGTCCCTTCAATCAAGATCAAATACTCCAACCATACATCCAAGTCTCCTCACGGCATGGAACTTTTCGGGATTACGCACATCGTAACCTTAACGCCCTGTATCATTTTTCGGGTCTAATTCTCGCGGATCTGGGCTTATTCCAAGTATGAAGCCATCATCGTTCAAACGTTTCATACCATAATTAAGTAACCCTTTGGCAGTTTTCACATCTGCCTCGGCTAATGCCCAGTAATAGTCTTCACACATATCCGGATGCTTGGGCTCATCTATGCCATTTGGTAGGAATTCGTGCTTAAGATCACGTAATTTCTGTTCGCGTTTAGGCGTATCCAGTATTGTCGCCCTCTGATTAATGATCAAAAACTCTCCCATATATACCGGATTCCGCTGAAAAAACTTTGACACCATATTTTCAGTTATACGAGTACCATTCCAATCATATACCGAGCCATCTGTTCCAACCAAAATAGGAATTTGGTCGAAGCGTGAACCGACTACTGGACGATGTTTCGGATCCCCGTTCTTCTTTTTACTCGAACTTGATACGAGGCTCATCGACAAACGATCTTCCTGGTCAAACTCACCGGTTTTGCCTAGAGATGATCCCGCTACCCCCTCTTCTAAAGCTCCCACCACCTCAATTCTTGGTATATTATAGTCAATCTGCTGCTGTGACGGCGCAGCCTTCTGAGTGAAATAAGAACCCAAACATCCCCCTAAGATTAATGAGGATAAGACTACTACCACTGTTTTTCTACTCATACGTTTCCCTCCTTTTTCTGAGTTTCCGACCTAAATAATAAGTCGTCAAATTTTAAGGTGCTATATTAAATTTGGTGCATTTCTTCGCCCCTTATCCTTTCATTATATCACACTTTATCAAAAAAACAATAGTAATCACCTATTTTGACAAAAATAGTAGCATTTTTCTGAATTTACTCACCAATTACATTCAAAATCTATTGACAAGCGCAAAAAAACACACGCTTTCGAATCCCGTCAAAAATAATAAAAAGTGTCCCAACTTTGACACCTTAGTTATTATTATCCTAACAAATGCCACGGTTTCCGCGCAATTAATACAAAAAACCAGCCCAAACGTACCTACAGCCACCAATTTCTAGCCTATAAATCAAAGGTTTCAGCTTTATCAACCAAGCAATCCTTACTAAATCAGCATAACCTAGCCAAAACCCCCAGCCGAAACTGAGGGTTCTTAGGCCTGACTAAACTGGACTATTCTTCTACTTCTACACCCATTGAGCGAGCAGTACCAGCAACAGTTTTCATTGCTCCATCAAGGTCAATCGCATTCATCTGACTCATTTTAACCTTAGCAATTTCCTCTAAATCTGCCTTTGACAATTTGCCAACCTTCTCAGAATTTGGCTTACCGCTACCTTTCTCCAATTTGAGCTTTTCGCGAATCAGGTCGTCAACTGGCTGACCAAGACAAACCCAGTCAAACGTGCGATCATCGTAAACCTTAATGTGCACAATCACATTCTTACCAGCATATTCTTTGGTTTTTTCGTTAAATGGATTGATAAAATCCATCATATTCAGACCCCACTGACCGAGAGTAGAACCTACTGGAGGACCAGCCGTCGCCTTACCGCCAGGAATACGTAATTTCAGATTTCCTTGAACTTTTTTTGCCATAATAATTATTCTTTCCTTTTGCCCGGGTGAAGCTCCCGAGACGATTATCTTACTAATCGTGCGTAACCCTTTCATTATAGCATAGATCAGGATCTTTGGGAAGATTCACACGCAACCTATTTATCACTCGCAACCTCGCCGCCAAGCAAAAATTCTCTCAGTTCTACCCAGAAAAGCCAAAAAATCTTACTTGAATAGGCTAACCTCTGCGAGAACTCAACCTCTCCGGAAGAGGTTACAAGGTATGAAACTCAACCGAATAGTCAACACTAACAAATGGATCTGATCTTAGTGTTTAGGGAGCTCACCTTCTTTAAACAATCACAACGGTATATGAACGTTCCACTAGTGATCGGCTTTATCTGTTCGCGCCTTACTAATAGCGGCATCCAGTTCTTCTAAGTCTTTGAAACTTTCAAATGCCGGCAACTCATGATCATTTGCAAAATTATCTGCAGCATGCCCTAATTCCTTTGATACCACCATGACCGCTAAATTTCTTTGTAAATCTTGATGCACGCGTTCGGCATAGATCATACCATAACAGGCCGTTAACCCTGCAGGTGTAGGATCGAAATAAATCGTCTTGGAAAAGTCCCAACCCCCAGTTTTACGATAGAAATATTTTAATAGAGGGTCACAGAGCCGCACCGTTAAGGATAATCCCCGCATCTCATAGCTTGGATCATCCATAAACTTTGCCAAAAAATCACTATCAAACCAACCCAACTTCCAGCCAACCGATTTTGCTATTTCTGCTACTTCTTGAAAATCAAGTGTTGAAGGATCGTTCACCTGAGCATAATCAGTTTTAATTACAGATGTAATCTTCAACTCTTTCAACCATGCAAGCAACGGTTTAACACCCCCCCCCATTAATCGTCCCTTAGCCTCACATTTGTGAACAGTTGACTGGGCATTCAAGCCCTCGGCCTGACAGCTCTTGCTCGTAGTGCTATTATCCATTTTTCATCATCCTTTCTAAATGTGCTAAAATCCATCAATACTATAGCACATTTTTCCGTAAAATTGCAAAAAACTATTGACAAATTGATTATGGTATGCTATAATGAAAATATACGCTATAAATATAGCTGTATGATCCTTAAAACAATAATTTACACATGTAGGATCATATTTACTAAGATTCATCAGACAGAAAAGGAGGATCGTCAATGATGAAAAATTTTATCCAGAAAGCGGTAGCATTTACCACAATGGTAGCGCTCACATTAACAGCGTGCAGCCACAATGAAGTTACTGAAAAGCCTACGCCAGAGACCATCGAGAATGTTACAATTTCGCGACACGAAAACTCGCATACGGCCATTTGTCCTGCAGAAACTGATGCACCTTCAGTATCTGATCAAAGCCAAAAGGTCGAAGAGACCAATATGTCAGTACCAGTTCTCTTGAGCCAGGATGGCAAATACTGGACCGACCAGAATAATGAGGTGATGGAGTTTGATGCAGTTAAAAATTTCTTTGGAGATAATCCGGATTATGCTTCAGAAATTATCTATCTGAACGAGAATCCGTACTATACTTTCGTGAAGCATAGTAAGCATCACTTACGGGTCCTTAATGATCTCCGACAGGAATTCTGCGCCAACTCATTCAAGTCAGATTCCAACCTGGACATGGTTGTCGCAGCACTTCATGCAGTCATGCAGACACCTCCATCCGAGAGAGCTTTTGATGTTATTATTAAACATCTTAACCTTAATGGTGCTGTTTATGACGTAGAGACGCTGAAGGAGCAACATGCAGATGTTACAAAATTGCCACATAACAGTCATAGTATGGCAAACTATTTATTTTTTGGCACCTTAGCCAGATGCTTTGATAGTGTGAATTTTGAAAAAATTTACGGAGTTAAGGTAATGTCGGTTATGCAGGCACCAGTAATCTTGTCTGCCGATCACAGAACTTGGTTGGATCAGAACGGTCTAGTCATGAACGCGGAAGAAGCGATGGCTTTTCTTGAATCGCACGAGGAATGCGCGTGGAGAATCCTGAATCTGAACCAAAATCCATACTATCTGGATTCTTGGTACAATCAGGATCGCGAAGTAGAAATGGAAGAATTGAGGGAAACTCTATTGGCGTCTGTAAACGCCAATAATGACATCGAAGAAGTAGTAGCAAATGAGAATGATCCTGATTATTTGTGGGCACTGCGTGACGCTCTTAATGATGCTCCGCAACGCAAAACATTGCAGAGCTTTCGTCACAAATTATCTTTGAATGCTGCTCGTGAGAGCATAGACGAATTAATGAATTTGATGAAGTAAGCTGAGTCCACAGAAAAAATTGATCTGACTGGTATATCCTGCTATGAAGTGCCAGACTGTATCTTTTGGTGTGCAGTGGCAAAAATTACCGATAATGACATTTTTCAGACCAGTTTTCCTGATTAACGTCCAACCGACAGCAGAACTACGACATTAGTAACAATTCTCACCTTTCTTTATGAGGGTAAGTCACCACAAAAACGGCGATCGGAAAAATCTACATCGGCATCTTTTCGGGCACCCAGGCCAACTGCGTGTGTAAATAGTAATCTACAAAAAAAACTGAAAACCCGTCAGAAATTGAGACGGGTTTTTCTTGCCAATCATTTTCCATGACCGCTATATTCTTTCTCGCCAAATTTCAACTCGGTCAATATGGTGATTACTAGAAGTTGAATCTATCATTTCTGCTTATCTTCCTCGCAATGCAAACTAAAACCCTGAAAATGTCAAAAACTATGGAAGCAAGCCTTTCCGCACACAATTCAACATTCCGGTTGCATTTTTAGTAAAATTTGCTATAATTTAACCAGATATCACAGAAAATGTGGGAGAAAATTAATATTGGAATGATTTAGTCTATATTAAGCAATAAAATCGTTATATTGTCAAAACTTGGACAAAAATAGCAAAAGTGTCAAAATTTGGACACTTTGGTTAAAACTGTCCAAATTCGACTAAAAAACATGATTTTAGGCTCTAAAACTGGGTTTTAAACCCAAATTGAGCCCCGAGTAGTCTAGATCGTCTATAAAATAATTTTCATTTTACCACAGAAAGGAATTAAACATGTCCGAAGAGGAACAGCAAGCTATTGAAACTCCGGAAGTTAAAACCGAAGTTGTCAATGAAGAAAAATTTGCCAAATCCGGCAAAAAATCTAAAAAACATCTTGAAGAGGTCAAGGCCGAAGAAGAGCGCCAGGCTCGTAAAGCCGAGGCGAAGGCACTCGAAGAAGCTGGCGAAAAGCCACGGGGTGCAGCTCCTATTACGCGCCCTCGCATTGAACGCCGGGGTAAGAAATACCAAGCTGCCGCTAAGAAAATTGAAAAAACTAAGGCTTACACCCTCAAAGAAGCGCTTGAACTTGCCACGGAAACCAATCCTAGCAAATTTGATGCCACCGTCGAAATTCACGCTCGCCTTGGAGTTGACCCTCGTCAAGCCGACCAGAACATTCGTTCAACCGTAGTTTTACCTCATGGGAATGGTAAAACCGTCAAAGTAGCTGTCTTTGCACCACTAGATGAAACTAAAAAAGCCGCTGCAGCTGGCGCCGACATCGCTGAAGATGAAGAGTTCTTAAAACGTTTAGAAAAGGGCGAAATCGAATTTGATGTTCTAATTTCTACCCCTCAGTATATGCCAAAACTTGGTAAATTCGCTCGCCTCTTAGGTCCAAAAGGCTTGATGCCAAATCCAAAAGCTGGTACTGTCACCACTGACATTGAAAAAGCCGTTAAGGAAGCTAAGGCTGGTAAAGTAGAGTACCGCGTTGATAAGCAAGCAATCGTCCATATCGGCATCGGTAAAACCAACTTTGAAGTCACAAAACTGATTGAGAACGCTGAAACCTTCCTAAACTCTTTGGTTGCAGGCCGCCCAGCTTCGATCAAAGGTGCTTTTGTGAAATCAATCTATGTTACGACTTCACAGGGCCCATCAATCATGGTTGAAAATATTTATAACTAAATTTGATTGATAATTGCTAAAACCCACCGTAATGGTGGGTTTTAGTTTGTCCCTCTAAACCAATCCCCCCGGCTAAACCGAGGGATATTATGCTGGGCTAAATACAACGTTATTTCCGCTCGCAGGTACCGTCAGAAGTATTTTTCTTGAACCACTGCTCGAACTCGTCCAAATAGGCTTCAATACCAACCCGATCCACAACCTTTTGCTGCTCTTCTCGATCATAGCTAGCATTGACTGCGGTATAACCAGTAATTTTTTTGTCATTGTACATAATCGTAATATCACCATCGGAAGACTTACAAGCTAACTTTTTAGAAGTCAAAGAAGTAAAGAGGAAAATTCCACCAACGATCAAAACTAAAGCGACCATAATCCCACCAATTATCATTAAAATCTTTTTCATTACCGATTTATACTCCTTAAACTTATTTACAGTCTAATTATAACACGGGAACTGCAGTTTTTTAAAGTTATTTTTAATTAGACATTGTATAATTAAAAATAATATGAAGATTTTATACGTTGAAGATGAAAAGTTGCTAGCCGAAGCGGTCATCTATCTGTTGGAAAAGAATGATATCAAAGTGGAGCACATTACGGATGGTGAAGTTGGCTTAGAGCGGGCTTTGCACGGTGATTATGATTGCATTGTACTGGACATCATGCTACCACATGTTTCCGGTCTAGAAATCCTTAAAAGTTTACGCGCTAGTGGCGTGGCTACACCCGTAATTATGCTCTCTGCCCTGTCTCAAGTCGGTGATAAAGTCTATGCCCTAGATGCCGGAGCGGATGACTACCTCGCCAAACCCTTCAAAACCGCAGAGCTAATCGCTCGCATTCAAGCACTCAGGCGACGGCCACCTCTAAGACGCGATAAAATGATCAGGGTAGGAGATATCGCTTACAATTACACCAACCGCACCATTAATCACCACACGACGCTTACCGGCAAGGAAGCTGAGATTTTTGAAGTACTACTAGCTAGTCCTGGTCAAACCCAGCCTAAAAATCGCCTCTATGTCCGCGCCTGGGGCAACGAGCCCGACACCGGCGAAAACTATGTCGAGGTCTACATTAGCTATCTTCGCAAAAAGCTCCGTCAGGCTGGCTCCAAAGCCAAAATTCAGGCCCAGCGTAATCTCGGCTACGTCTTAAAGCCTAGCGAGTAATCCAATGAATATGTTTACTAAACTCCACCACCATCTGTTAATTTTTAATACCGTTGTAACCTCGGTCATCTTATGTTTTTCGTTTACACTGATCTATTTCGTCACTAATCAAACTGCAATTAATCGACCACTTACCGGCGTAGTCTCAGAAACAGTACGCGAACAAATTAATCGCGAGCGCCGTGCTGCCCAAGCTTCACTCTTGCAAACTCTCATTATCTCTGGTCTAATCACTGAAAGTGGCCTGATTGTATTTTCTTATTTTTGGCTCAAAGACGTTTTACAGCCAGTCGAACATGCTTATACCTCCCAGAAAATCTTTATTGCCAACGCTAGCCACGAAATCAAAACCCCACTAGCTGCGATTGAAGCTAATCTTGAAGCCGCCGACATTCAAGATAATCATTGGATTGATAATATTAATCGCGAAATCCAGAGTCTAAAAAAATTAGATCAACAGCTACTAACTTTATCTCGGGCTGACGAACTCGACCTTTCCGGCGCTCGTGAAGAAGTTGACGTCAAGAAGCTGCTTGAAACAATTGTAAAGTCCTTTGAGTCGCGCCTACAAAGTCAAAACTTAACCCTCTCCTGCAAATTTCCCGCCAAAACCATTAAAGCCTCACTAGTAAAAGCGGATTTTGAACAAATCTTGGCAATTTTACTAGATAATGCCATCAAATATGGCAAAAGCTTTGTGACTATCACGCTGAAGAGTAATCACATTCAGGTCACCAACGACGGCGCTACCATTGATCCACAAGATGCTGAGCGCATTTTTGAGCGGTTTTATCAAGCCGATAAAGCTGCCTCTGGTACGGGCCTAGGACTTGCAATTGCCAAAACCCTTGCCCACAAAAACAAATGGCAGCTTAAAGTCAATGCCGGTAAAACCACCGCTTTCATTTTAGAATGGTAAATTTCTTAGGTTGAGCACCTAGCTAGATTTTCTGCGTACTGCAACTTAAGCGCTATTCAAATTGACAAGAAACCGACTAATGTAGTTGATTTATACCTACCAATATGATAGAATATAAACTGCGAACCTTGCCGCATCATCAGCAAGCTAGAGAAGTTTAACAAAGGAGGAAATAACTGAATGAGGGAACTATCAATAGGTATCATCACGAGTAATGATCCACTTATCAAACAATATTGCGATCGGAATCTGGCGTACTACATAGAGCACGAATTAATAGCTCAGGGCTATTTTAGGCAACCATACGAAAGGCCCCGTATCAGTATTCATGCTATTAATTTTAAAGTCATCGACCACGACCATTCTGAAAACGTCACCAATTTAGATTTAATCAACGAAGTTTTAGAACGTCCAGGAATCAAATCCTATCTGCAGGAAGTTGAACGCAACATTCTGGCGCAGGATATACAATTTTTCTGCTCAACACCCGAACATTCCAGTCGAGCGCTGGGCGAAAAACTCGCCTATAATAGTCCAGAACTGGACAAGCGTTATCTATCGCCAAGTAAGTTGCTGGCCGAATGGCTCAACCACGAAGAAATTCTCACCGTGCGCAGCTTAGGTAGCAGATTCGAACCAATTGAGGCAGATTTCTTCGGAAAACTCCAAAATCATGGCATTACGGTCGAAATTTCTGGTCGCGAATCACATTTTAACAATCTGTTAAGCGGGAACTTAATGTATTGTAGCAAAAGTAACTTTCTTGAATACAACATGTCAGATTTTTGTACTCTCCCAAACAACGTGTTCTTGCCAAGCTATGGAGAATCAAGCATGAAACTCGTTGCAGAATTACTGAACGAAATCGACATGAGTCAGCCAGACCGCCCGGTTTATCTGTTTGACCTTAAAAGCTGGTGCATTCTTCATGCTGGGATTATGCGTTGGTGCGAAGAAACTGGCGAACAGCGCCCTGACACCATTATACAGCCTGGCTGTATTGGCGAGTTTGCACTTGGCACCAAAGAATTCAAGGCAATTTGCACTGATGAGTTATATTTTAAACTGATAGCTGCAAAAATAGCTGACACGGCTTGTAAATATCAAGAACAAGATCGTTCGTTCCGAACTAATTTTGCCAAGTTCATGAAAGATCCAGCCAACAGATACTATGGAACACCGTTAAACGGCAGCCAAGTAGGCTGGAAAAAGGCCCATTATAACACCTGGCGGTAATCATCACCTCATCCTGTATATTTCTAAAATCACATCATTTTTTGTCAAGTACTTTTCTACCAAATCACGGCTAAAAACCGTGATTTTTCTATTTTTACAACAATTTTGTAGAAATTACGCTCAAAACTATTGCAAATTTCATCAATCTGTGATATAGTAGGAAGAGAGGGTGTGTAAATTACTATCACAGTGAAAAATCGACGTCTTAGTAGTAAGATGCGGGGCATGAAACCCAACCGAAGAATCAGAAATTGCATGTTGTCAAAAAGGAGGAATAGACATGAATAAAAAAATATTAGTCACTTTTTGCCTGTTACTACTCACGATACTCTGCCTGGCGCCTCAAAAAACCGCAGCTGCTGAAGCCGTCAAACTGGAAGATACGAGTTTAGCATCAACAGTTACGGGGCAGGCCATTACCGCCACTCCATCCGCGATCAAAGCTAAATTCAAGGTCAAGCGGGTCAAGAATAACAAAGTATTTCAAGATGAGAATGTCAAGATTAAGGCTGGCGAAACTTACAAAATAATCTGCAACTACGAAACGCCACAGAAAAATCGCTGCATCGTTCTTACCGCTAAGTTCGCGCGGAACAAACCGAATGAAATTCAGGTTATCTTCGCCAACGAATGCGAGGAAAATAAAGTTGTACTGGCGAAAATTAAACTCAACCTAACAGCCGCACAGCGCAAACAATTAAAGAGCGGTCGGCTCACCATTATAGGTGCAGACGGCGAGGCACCAGATATATTAACCACAGAAAACAGATTCAGTCAAGCAACTGTTCATGAGAACGCTACAATCCCCAAACGCGGTCGCATGATCCTAAAATTTAAGGTACACCAATTCTGGTAATTTTCACTCCAATTTTCACACACTCTAGCCCGGTTCGTCCGGGCTTCTCTATTTTTAATCCGTACTCGCAGATTCACAGCAAACTCTTGAAAATGCGGCACCCAGAAAGCCTGCCACTTCAACAACCAGGATATGTGCAAACCTTTATGCTGGCAAATAATCAAATCCGCAAAATTTTCCCAAGCGCTACGAGTCACTTCACCATAAAACAAGATCGCAAATAACGACTACGCGATCATAGGTCGTGAAAATAATTTTCTTCATATTTCACCCTTGTATATCAAGAATAGATATGATACAATAATAAAAGAATTTTATATTAAAAAGGAGCATTATGCCTGAACCTAAAAAACAGAGTAGCCCACGTAAAACCGGTCTTCGCCGTAGTCACTTACGTTTGAAGCTAGCTCGCGCAGTTAATCGCACGTCTCCAGTTAAAGCTTTTGAAACTGCTAAAAAGACCCCAAATCTCAAAGTCAAAACAGCAAAAAAGAGCACGACTGAAGTAAAACAAACTAAAGCAATCAATAATTAATAAAAAGGGAAGGGAAATGGCTAGTAATCGGCATTTAGGTAGAATTATCGTTCTGCAAAGTTTATATGAATATGAATTTAGGACGAAAGCTGGGGATTCCACAGCCGAGATCGATGCGATTGTCGCAAAGAACATTGAGCCCTATGCAAAAGCCCTCGGTGATACTGAATTTGTTTATGCTCTGGCAAGAGGAGTTTCTAGCCTCTTTAATGAGCTGGACGAGTATATTCAGCCCTTAGCTCCCGAGTGGCCTTTGGCTTCGATTGCCGCAATTGATCGAAACGTCCTCCGCATGGGCGTTTACGAGTTGACTAAGTCTGACGCAGCAGTACCTCCAAAAGTTGCCATCAATGAAGCCGTAGAGCTAGCCAAGGCCTTTGGTTCTGACAATTCTTCTAAGTTCGTCAATGGCGTGCTTGGCACAACCTATCGTCAGATCTACGAAGCGCCTAACACAAATCATGACCAAGAAGAAAGCCAAGCAGCGGCAGCTGATGCAGTCACTCCTGAAGCCGAAAACCAAGGAGCAACCTCTCCAGCCAGCCAAAGCTAAAGGGCAAAAAATTACCACGGAGTTAACGCCATTAGAATTACCGGAAATTACAGACAAAACTGATAATCGCGGTAAAAAAAGTGGATTAACTAAACTAACCAAACGGGCATTCCGCAAGCCCGTCATCAAAGAGGTGGTGCGAGAACCAACCGCTGGAGGGATTGTTTTTCGTCCTAGCTCTGATGGTCGAGATATTGAAATCTTACTCATTCAAGACTCTAAAAGCCGTTGGACTATACCCAAAGGCCATATTGAGCCGGGTGAAACCGCCAAACAAACCGCCATTCGCGAAATTGGTGAAGAATCTGGCCTCTTTCATATCCAAATTCTCACTTGGCTAGGCAAAATCAATTTTCAGTTTCGACGTTTTGACCAGCTCGTGCTGATGACTACGCAAATTTTTCTCGCACGTGCACTAGATAATGCAGAAACCCCCACCAAAGAACAGTGGATGAAGGGTATCAAATGGTTTAAATTTAATGACGCCATTGTCGCTATCGAATATGAGGATATTGAAAAACTAATGTTAATTGCCAAAAACAAAATTCGGCAAGGAAAATTTTAGGAAAGAACACAAAATTTATGGACATCAAACAACAAGACTATCAAAAATTCGCCGAAGAGAAACTCGGTTTCACCTTCAACGATGTTAATTTACTAATTACTGCTCTTACACATCGCAGTTACATTAATGAACACAAGCAGAGTGTTAGTAGTCATAACGAAAGGTTGGAATTCCTCGGAGACGCCGTCTTGGAACTGGTGACTTCGGACTTTCTATACCGCAATTATGATGAACCGGAGGGTATTATGACAGCTTGGCGCGCTGCCCTCGTGCGCACCGAAAGTATCGGCGAAAGTGGCGAAGAGTTAGGGTATGAACCACTAATACGTCTTTCCAAGGGTGAAAAACACGGCACCGCTAGAGCACACGCCGTAATTTTGGCAGATTGTTTTGAGGCTGTAATTGGCGCCATCTACCTTGATCAAGGTTATGAAACTGCCAAAGCATTTATTGACAAGTGGATTCTGAGCAAAATTGATAAGATCATCAAAGAGGGAACCTGGCGAGATCCAAAATCCTATTTACAAGAGTTATCTCAACATAATGACGCCGCCATTCCGACCTATCATGTTCTCAAAGAAGACGGCCCCGACCATGACAAAACCTTCACCATTAGTGTTTGCGTCAATAAAATAGAGCGTGGCCTCGGTATTGGACACTCCAAACAAGAAGCCGAAGCGAAGGCTGCCGCTGAAGGTGTAAAATGGTATCTCGGCAGAGGTATGGATAGTAAATAAGTTCAACATTTAAATCAAGGATAAAGACCCCCAGCAAAGGGGATCTTTATAGATTAGTCAGGCGTATCTGACTAAGTCATGATGAGACAGAAAAATACAAATGTTTTAAATCATTCAATATTCCCAGAGTAAGCTATAAGGTATGGAATCCAACTACGAAATTAATCCTCAATCATGGTCAACCTCAACATTTTCTTCAAGCCACTTGCGTTCGTCAATTAAAGCTTGGTCGACTTCATCCTTAGCCGTCTTAAAGTCAGCCCAGGCTTGACGCACGATGCGGATAAACTTGGCCAAATCTACAATACTACCAACATCGAATTTAGCCTGATAATCACCATCCTTAAACGTGGTGAGCATCAATTTCACTTTACGCTCAGTCTCATTATATGAAAAACTGCCGTGCATCTGTTCAATTCGAGTGCAAAATTCTCTGTAATCATCCAGCAATACTTTTTGTTCATCGGATTTGGCATTTTTACAAAGATCGCGCTCCAGCACTTCTGGATTTACAATCTGCCGACGTCTCAGAAAACGGGACATTTTCTGGTAAAAAATCTCACGCACTCTATTGATCTCAGACTTCTTAAATAATCCCTCCCTCAGTGGTACGCAAACTAAAAACTTTACTCCTGGACGATGCCGTTTATCAATCTTTGCTTTAAGCTGGTCTCCCCACTGCAAAAAATCATTATAGTCGTGAATCAAATCATCTTTTCCATCTTTATAGTTAATCCACTCAGAAACAACCAATAAGTATTCTCCTCGTTGTCCCGTAAAATCAATCATAAAAACTGTGCGCTGGCAATTAGCTGTCGATTGATAAGTTTCGAGATCACCGATCAGCATCGTGTTACTGCACGCTCGTATTCTTGATGGCACCCTTAATACTTCCAAACAATCATTAGCATCAATAGCCCCAAGAACATCAATGCCATATCCACCCGGAATTAATGGCATCCCGTCTTTACTGTACCCGAGCTGAAGATTCGCCATAAATCTGCCCTTTGAAACCAAGTAGTAACCATTACGTAAAACTCCAACATTCCCGCCAACCATTTTTGTTTCTCTCTCCATTCTGGATCGTCCTCCTTTTCGGTCTCGCTGACTATTTTTCAATTTACCAGGTCAAGTACCCTATCTTTTTATTGTAGCACACATTAGTATAAATGTCAATAGATTTACCGTTTTTTAATCACAAAATCAATTATTTTATGATAATTCACTACTAAAATCAGCTAAAAAACCTTGACAGGCCGCAAAATATTACAGTTACATCTCTTTACTTCTCTAGAAATATTTGCTATAATCAGAAAGATAAATAATTAAAGGAGATCAAATGCTAGCGATTCGCATGCAACGTAATGGCCGAACACATTTGCCAATGTATCGGATAATCGTCCAAGAAGCGCAGCGCCACCCTCTTTCGGGTCGTGTTGTAGCCGAGGTCGGCAATTACAACCCACACACCAAAAAAACTACCCTTGATAAGGAGAAGGTGGAATTCTATCTTTCTCACGGCGCTCAACCGTCCAGCCGTGTAGCTTATGTCCTCAAAAAGGAAGGCGTTAAATTACCAGATTGGTACAAAGAGCCAGCCGCAAAGCACGGTAAAGCCAAACACGCTGATAAGCTACGTAAAAACCAGCCTAAAGAAGAGCCTACTGCTGAAACTGAAGCTGAAGCCACCACCGAATAGAACCACATTTTATAATTTAATAAATATTGTTCCATTTCGATTAAGCTTGTGCTATAATTGGATTAGCATAAAAATTTAAACTGGAGACCAGACATGGCAACCATTGACCAACAATTTGTAGAATTTATCGTAAAAACTCTCGTAAATAATCCAGAAAAAGTCACTGTCGACCGCGAGATCGACGAAAGAGGTGTGCTTTTATCGCTAAGTGTTGACCCAGAGGATGTCGGTCGCGTCATCGGCAAGCGTGGTGCAACTGCTCAGAGCATCCGCACTTTGCTTCGCGTGCTCGGTACCAAGAATGGCGCCCGCTACAATCTCAAAATTGTTAACACCGATGAGAATGGCAACGTTCGCTCCGTCGAGCGCGAGGAAGTCTCTTCCTATGACGACGGCGATGATCGCACCGAAAAGACTCGCGCCGAGCTGGCCGATCTTGACGATCTAGATATCTAATCTGCCTAGATCAATAAAATACCCTGACTTAAAATGTTGGGGTATTTTTAACCTTAGAACTCAAAATTATTCTTAAAAATTAGCTAAAGATCAGACTCTAAATAACTTCATCAGGCGAGATACTAGCCCTAGGAGAAAAAAAGAGTATAATGGGAAGGGTGTAAAGAACATTAAAAAGGAGTTGATTCATGTGGAACAGTTTTCAGAAAATGATTTTTTAAACTTAACAAACATTCAGAAGCTGCGTCTCAGCGAGTGGAATGCAATCTCAATCTATCAAACACGCTGGCTGATTACAACCAGCACAACTTCTTGGGCAATCTATTATCAAAAAAAATGGCAAGAATACAAGAAGTACTTTGGTAGACTCCTACATCCCAAAGTCACCAAGCGTTTTCGTGACAACCAGAAGTTTAATATAGAATATGTAATCGCTAATTTTGAGAACAAACTGCAAAGCATGAAACTGAACTAAAGAATCGCATTAAAAATTCTTCAAAAAAAGTCTTGTTTAGCCGAAGCATATGCGCTATAATAGTAACAGTTCGAAAGAACATATGGCTAACTGCGAGCCAACAATAAGTTGAGAGCTTATATGTTCAAAAAGTCACCCCGTTGTTGAGAGAATTTGGGTGATTTTTTGGTTGGCACCGGATTTAATCAGTGAATTCATTCCGAACTAGACCAAAACAGTGCAAAGGAAGACCCTATACTTAAAGGATGCAGTCAAATTCACGCTAGTCTGAAAGTTCCACGATCAATCTAGACGTCTGGCTGAAACTGCGCAAGGTATTAACTCGTCCATTCTGCAATGCATCTACTTGAGCCTTATCATGTAATCATTTTAGCAATTTCATGGAAAAGATTTTAATACAGCATTATAAAATCGGAGTTAAATTGTGAAACCTGGAAATCATCCCCTCACCAAAGTTCAGTCACAGGATAATACCATTTACAATTCCTAACTCCTAAAACAACAAAAGGCGGTGACTTTGATCACCGCCTTCCTGAATATATTCAGGAAAAATCACCTCCCTACGAGTAAATGTTCAACTATCATTTTATGGGATCATGCCGAAGTTCCATGCTCAATGAGAAAAAGATATAAATCTGTCAATCCACTGGCATTATACGGATAAAACAACTTCTCATCAGCATCGCATAAATTAAAACCGCAAGCATCTTCATGCAGTACATTATGTTCGCACCGCAGATTTGCACTTTTCATTAACAGAAGAATTCGATGGAAAACTCCCCAGAAATCGATCTCACCTTCCTGAAATAACATTGATTTGATTTCTTCCTGTAACTGATGCTGAAATGACGGACCCACCGATTGCAGATATTGCCGTTTCAGTTTGCTGAGATGGTGATAACGTACCTCTCGCACAAAGCGATCAATCTTTAAAAATATTTCCCGCAAAGTCAAATCATCCATTAAAACCACCTCCTTTTCCGCACCATAGCGCAAAAACAGGCACCGCTGCTTCATCTGATAATCCCCGCCCATTGCCTCCAATTCAGCTAAGCAGTTCGTACTCCGCTGAGGGTATTTTGCCGCCACTTCCTTTGCTGCCTCTTGCATTAGTCGCACCGAAGCATCCAATATAGACAGCAAAAACTTGTCAAGCTCCTCTTTAATTGACTGAATAGTTTCATCAAACATCAAATTTCCTCCTTTTTTCTCAACCCGTAGGTCTTGTTAATGTTCTAAGTGGTCTCATTCTCTCTATGCAACCAAATTTTCTTCAGCAAAAAGCCTCCCCATCAAGGTTCGCCTTCTGGCTTATCTCTATTGTAGCACACAGTGCAATAAAAGTCAATAGTTCTACGATAAAACACTCTAAAATTCACTCCAAAACTCCAGCGATGTCGCTTCAAGTACTATGCTTCCACTGATACTTCAACCTCAGACACCAAACCTTACCCCAGCAATACTCCCGAACCGGTATTTTCACACGACCACGTGCCGGCTGCGCTAACAAGCTCTCCTGAACCTTAGAAATTAAACATAGAAAATGGGCAAGTTAATGCCCATTCTTTAAAGTGCTATATTTAGACCTACAATTCCTCAAAGCCGTGTTCATGCATCACTTTCGGGGAAAAATTAGTCGTCGCCGTCAACGCCTCCAATGCTGCCGCAAGCTGTGATTTGCCCCAGCGTTCTGCCTGATCTGGATGTGCCTGGACTTGCGCCGCATAGATCTGTTGCAGCCATTCTTGTTCTGAAATACCATGATAATAGGTATCAACCAATGGTCCTAAGTTTTCCAGATACGAGCCATTTCTGATCGAGCAACTCATCGCGGTACCGCGTAATACTGGCCCGTAGCGCTCGAGGTCAATCGATTTATACTCTAGTAGCCGCTGCCTAACTGGCTCATAGTATGCCAAAATGGCATACTCATTTTGCAGACTGGCAAAATTTTCGCCTTCCAAATAGCACAGCCAGCGCCAATCATCTGATAAAGTTTCTAAACTTGTCAGACTAGGAACACCGGCATTATCATACCTGATATAGCGCTGAAAACTAGCATAAGCCTCCGGATCCCGTTCCAAGCAGAACTGCAAAAATCCTGCTAAACCGTGCCGGTCATCAAACTGATAGCGACCGTAGGCGTGACCACCATCTCCGCCCGCCTGGGCATAATTCGAGCCACTCTCAAAATGAGTCCACCCCAGCCAGATCGTATCTTCAGGTTTCAACTTTTTTAGGCGCGCCTTTTCCTTCCGTTCTGCCTCCTTGGCTAAAAAATCTGCCACTCGGTCTTCCAAACGCTGTTCCTCTGCTTCCGACACTGAATGCGTGTGCGGGTACATCCCGATCACATCATCTTTGCCTGCATCATTTTCCTCTACCGGAGAAATCTGCGCGATTACCGGTTTAGTAACATTAATTTCTGCCATTGTATCGGACGATCCAAGCCCTAACGCATCTGATGACAACTTGCAGCCCACCAGGCCAACTGTACTAATAAAAACCGCTACACTGCAACCCAAAGCCAACCGCAATAGAACTGTAGATTTCATTTCACTACCCCCTTTATCTAAAGTTTAATGTACCTATATTACATATACTACTCTTTCTATTGTAGCACACTTTTTAAAAAATGTCAATAGATATTGCGCAAAATACCAAAATATGAAGCAATATATTGCAAAAAATGATCCAAAAATCATGAAAAAGGTGCATAACTATTGTATATTCACACATAGTATGATATAATTAAAAAAGTGGACGAACCTTGAGAAAGTGGTGAAAATAATGTGTGAAAAAATCAATGATGCCGGTATAACCAGCGAATATCGTTTTTTAAGGCGATCAAAAATAATCAATTACGGTTTACTTTTAATAGCAATTGCAATACTCATGACCATCTTTGCAATAGCTTTGCAAATCCAAGTAATTGACCTTCTGAAAATTGAACAGACCGAAACAGGAAGTTTTCAAGCTATCATGAACGAAGCTGCCGTAAATTTAATTTTGAAACTGCCAATAACCTCCATCGCCTTCTTCGTTACAATAAGCATGGCAGGCATTCTAATTTTCAACTTTGACATAACCGAACTGAAAGAGGACCAAATTGCCTTTATCAACAGCCTTAAATATGGTCAAGTCATTATACCAAGTGAGCAATGCAAAAGCTTTTACTGGCACAACAAAGATTTAGTTCGTATATATGATACAACCGAATCATGGAGAGGAGTCATTGAGCTATTGCACGAAAATGAAGTCTACCAGTTCAGCGTAACGGTAAAATACCGACTCAATCTGCAGAGAATCATCAGTCAGGAAGTCGAAATTTTTATGCCCCGCCAGAATTATAAAAGCGCAATAATTAATTACCTGGAGCAAAACGCTGAAATTACATCTGAGAAAAAATTTATTTTGCAGAGAAGACGTTTCAACAAAATCCCTTTGGTCTTGATGATTTAACCGTAGAATACCATCATACAGCTAAAATTATCTCACCAAGGTAAGAGCTCGTGGCTCAGCCATCACCTTAACGATGTTGCAGCACCTGCAGACGTCAAAACCAGAAACCAAATCAACCAAGCTAACAAAAATTCGTCCACTTCGCCTTCTCGATTGAGAGGGCTATATTTTTGTCGTATTTTTGATCCCCCTAATTTATACTGTCGATTCCTAAATAAAATCAACACATATCCATTTCTCTAATGGACCATACTTTAATTAAGAAATCAATAGATTTTTAGCAGAGAGTGTCATCATAAAATCATTAGAATCATGGTAACAAAATAACGGCCCAATAGTGTCGCTCTTGGCACTTTTCACAGAAAACTTCATCTACAAAATCGTCAAAAAACTCTTGAATTTTTAGACAAAATCTACTAAAATGGTATATAAGAAGTAGTGTGTGGTTATAGGGTTGTGTAGTAATTGTGGCGCATTATTATATATATAATCACAGTAATCTTCAGCGCTACAAACTGAAGCACTGGGCAATGGTCAAAAAAGGTTTTTGAAATAACCTTCAGCGCCTCAAAACGCTGGAAGAAACCGCTAGACCTTTCTCAGGTGAATCGGTTTGACTCGCCCGTCGAGAGATTATCAACACTAAAAAAGAGAGGACACTGTGAAAGAGACACAAGGTGATAATGGTCGGATTTTTTTCACCGAAGACGACCATGCCCTACCAATTCCTGATCTGATCGCGCATCAGAAGGATAGCTGGGAGGATTTTGTCAAATCTGGGCTCCGCGAAGTATTCAACGAGATTAACCCAATTGACGACTATACTGGGCAAAAACTCAGTATGAGATTTAAAGATTATTATTTTAAAACACCACTAGAAGACGAAAAAACTGCCAAATATAACTTGTCAACCTACGCTGCACCACTACACGTGCAAGTTGAGCTGGCTAACAAAGTCACCGGCGAAGTTAAAGAACAAGATATTTACTTCGGTGACTACCCATGGATGACGGATCGTGCCACCTTCATTATTAATGGTACCGAACGCGTGGTAGTTTCTCAACTCATTCGTTCTGCCGGTGTTTTCTTTACCGCTGACGAGGTTAATGGTAAACGTTACTACGGCGGTAAGGTTATCCCAGGACGCGGCGCTTGGCTTGAATTCGAGACCGCCACTAACGGCTGCATCAGTGTGAAGATTGATCGCCGCCGTAAAGTACCAATCACCACGTTCTTACGCGCCCTCGGTATGTCCAAAGAGGACGAGCTAATTAATGCCTTTACCAGCGTGGATAACGGCCCAATTAGTTACATTCGTGCCACCCTTGACAAAGATACCACGAATACTCAAGCGCAAGCCCTGCTTGAAGTTTATCGCCGCTTACGTCCTGGTGATCTTGCCACTGTTGAAAACGCCCGCTCAATGATCGAACGCGCTTTCTTCGATTTTAAACGCTATGATTACTCGCGTGTTGGCCGGTTTAAATTAAACCGTAGACTCAAGCTAGATACGCCTAATGACGCCACTCACCGCACCTTGCAAATGCAAGACCTCATTGCCATTATCAGTGAAATTATCCGGCTCAATAATACTCAAGAGCCAGCTGACGACATTGATAGCCTGTCTAACCGTCGCGTCAAACTGGTCGGGGAATTAGTGCAAAGACAGTTCCGATTAGGTATGCTACGCTTACAAAGGAATATTCTCGACCGCATGTCAATGGCTAACCCTGAAGAAGTGACGCCCTCACAACTGCTCAATTCCCGTCCAGTGGTAGCCGCAGTCAAGGAGTTCTTCTCTAGCTCACAGCTTTCACAGCTTATGGACGAAGTTAATAGCTTCTCCGAGCTAGCACACAAACGTCGTTTGTCCAGTATGGGTCCTGGTGGTCTTACCCGCGAACGCGCTGGTTTTGACGTCCGCGATGCCCACCCGACTCACTATGGTCGTATCTGTACCGTAGAAACGCCAGAAGGCGCTAACGTGGGTCTAGTGCTCAACTTGGCAACTTATGCTCGCATTAACGAGTATGGTTTCATTGAGGCACCTTATCTAGTAGTTAAAGATGGCAAAGTAACCGATGAAGTAGTCTATGTGGATGCCGCCACTGAAGACGATATGATTATCGCCGACGCCTCCGTCAAAATCAACCAAGACGGCAGCTTTGCGGAAGATTGGGTATCTGCTCGCGTGCATGGTCGCCCAAGCCAGGTAGCTTCAAACCTAGTAACGCACGTTGACGCTGCACATAAAGAAATTCTAGGTACCTCCGCCAGCTTAATTCCATTCGTCGAAAAGAATCGTGTTGACCGCTCGTTAATGGCCTGCGCTATGCAGAAGCAAGCTGTACCACTACTCAAAAACGATGCTCCGATTGTTGGTACTGGAATTGAGGGAGTTGCCGCTAGAAATACCTCTCAGCTCATCGCGGCCGAGGCTGACGGTGAAGTATTACGTGCTGATGGTGAAAAAGTCATCGTTAAATACGCTGACGGCGAAAAAGAATACACTGTTCTACACTTTGATAAAACCAATGACGATCGTTGTTACAACCAGAGAGTCAAAGTAGCACGCGGGCAAAAAGTCAAGCGCGGTGACGTGCTGATTGAGGGCGCTAGCGTAACTGACGGCGAGCTTGCTCTAGGTAAAGACATGTTGGTCGCCTTCATGCCTTGGCGCGGTTACAACATGGACGACGCCATCGTGATTTCTTCGCGCCTAGTTGAAGATGACAAACTTACCAGCATCAATATTAAAGACTTTGACGTTGAAGTTCGCGAAACTAAACTTGGCCCTGAACAAGTCACGAAGGATATTCCTAACGTGCCAGAACGCAGTTTAAGGCATTTAGGCGATGACGGAATCGTTGTTGTTGGTTCCGAAGTTCAACCAGGAGACATTCTAGTCGGCAAAATTACGCCAAAAGGCGAACAAGAGCTCAGTTCGGAGGAACGCTTACTTCGCGCTATCTTCGGTGAAAAAGCCAAAGATGTGCGTGACACTTCTATCCGCATGAACGGCTCCAATACCGGCAAGGTCGTTGGCGTTCGCATCTATACTAGGGAACAAGGCCACGAACTCAAGGCTGGCGTCATTATGCAAATTAAAATCTATGTTGCCGAAATGCGTAAGATTAGCGTCGGTGACAAAATCGCTGGTCGCCACGGTAATAAGGGTGTGGTATCCCGCATTTTGCCAGTCGAAGACATGCCTTTCATGGAAGATGGCACCCCAATCGACATTCTACTCAGTCCAATGGGCGTACCATCACGCATGAATCTTGGTCAGCTCTTTGAAACTCACCTAGGTATGGCTGCAAGAGCCTTAGGCTATAAAGTTGCAACGCCACCATTTAACGGTATTCCGGACGAAATTATTTCCGACGAGCTAGAAAAAGCTGGTCTACCAAGAGACGGTCGAGTACAACTCTACGACGGCCTCACCGGAGAGCCTTTCAACGAACGCACCTCAGTTGGCGTCATGCATATGCTTAAACTACACCACATGGTTGAAGACAAGATTCACGCCCGCTCAATCGGACCATACACCACTGTTACACAACAGCCGCTTGGCGGTAAAGCTCAGAATGGTGGTCAGCGTTTCGGAGAAATGGAGGTTTGGGCCCTTGAAGCATACGGTGCAGCTACTACTCTACAAGAGATGCTAACAATTAAATCTGATGACGTCTACGGTCGCGCCAAAGCTTACGAAAGTATCATTAAACGTGAACCAATTGAAGGGCCAAAGTTGCCAGAAGGTTTCAACGTCTTAGTAAAAGAATTCCAAGGTTTAGGCCTCAAGGTCGACCTGTTAGACCACGGTAAATCCACTGATGCTAGCACGGTCATTGAGAAAAAGACTCGCGCCATCGAAAAATCTCAAGACGATCGCCTAATTTACGCTAACCATAGCGCTAATACCACCACTGAAGAAGATAATATTATCGACACTGAGGACGATCAGGATGTTGCACACATGCTCGACGACGAAGGTGTCCAAATAACAGAAATCGATGAAAATGGTTCAATCGATTTCGGAGAGGAGGCATAACATGGCTTGGATGGATAATTTTATCAGTGCAAATGACTTTGACTCTATCCGCCTTAGTGTCGCCAGTAAAGAAGATATTCTGAACTGGAGCTATGGCGAAGTCTTAAAGCCAGAAACTATTAACTATCGCACACAGAAGCCAGAACGTGACGGTTTATTCTGCGAACGCATCTTTGGCCCAACCAAGGATATTAATCCTCATGATTCTAAACTGAGGGGCGTTAGATCACGCGAAGCGGCAGTTGATAAGGAAGGTAACCTGGTTACTAAAAGTATTTCCCGACGTGAACGCATGGGCCATATTACCTTGTCTGCTCCAGTAGCTCACATCTGGTTCATGCGTGGTACGCCAAGCGCGATCAGCGTATTGCTTAACCTGACCGTTAAAAATATTGAAAAAGTGGTCTACTTTGCTGCTTACTTGATCATTGACGCCAAAGAGGAAGAAATTGCCCAACGCCTCACCGACCTAGAGTCCAGTACTGTTGCAGCACGCGCCGCCATCAAGATGCGCTATGAAGAAATGATCAGCCGTGGCGCCGAAGATACCGCTAGTTTAGTCGAAAAACAAACTAAAGAACTCGAGGAATTAGAGAACGATTACATCACCCGCAAGAATGCGCTCGACGGGCTAGTTAAGGGTGCGGTGATTAGTGAAATCACCTACCGTAATCTTCCTGAAGAATATGTTGATTTAGTAGAAGTTGAAATGGGTGCTACCGCTATCAAGAAGATGCTTGACGAAATCGACATGCCAAAAATGATCGAAGAACTACGTGAGGAAGCCGACAATTCCAAAGGCCAAAAGCAAAAACGCATCATGAAGCGCCTCAAGGTAATTGAAGGCATGGAATCTGCTGGTATCAAACCAGATGACCTTATTCTGACAGTCGTGCCAGTAATTCCACCAGATCTAAGACCAATGATTTCTCTGCCTGGTGGTCGATTTGCGACCTCAGACTTAAACGATTTGTACAGAAGAGTAATTAATAGAAATAATCGCTTAAAGAAATTAGTTGAGCTCAACGCTCCAGCAGTCATCTGCCACAATGAAATGCGCATGCTTCAGGAAGCGGTTGACGCCCTGATTGATAACTCCGCAGTTCACGGTAGCCGCAGTGCCAACGCCCAGAACGGACGCAGGAAACTCAAAAGTATTTCCGATTTACTCAAGGGTAAGCAGGGACGTTTCCGCCAAAACCTACTTGGTAAGCGCGTTGACTACTCTGGGCGATCAGTCATCGTTGTTGGTCCTGAACTTAAATTAAATGAATGTGGTTTACCGAAACAAATGGCTCTCGAGCTTTTCAAACCATTCGTCATTTCTTGGCTAATCGCACATGAGCATGCTGCTAATATCCGCGCTGCTACTCGCATGATTGACGCCGGTGATGCCGTTGTATGGGATGGCCTTGACGCTAGTATTGAAGGGAAGTACGTCTTGCTGAACCGAGCTCCGAGCTTGCACAGACTATCCGTGCAAGCCTTCCAGCCCAAACTTATTGACGGTAAAGCTATTCAACTCCACCCATTAGTCGCATCCGGATTTAACGCCGACTATGACGGCGACCAAATGGCAGTTCATCTACCGCTTTCAGATGCAGCTCAGGCTGAAGCCGCAGAATTAATGTCCGCCAAAAACAACTTGCTCAAACCAGCTGACGGCGCACCAGTACTTGCGATTTACCAGGACGTAGTATTAGGTATTTATTACTTAACCTACAATAAACCCGGAACCGAAACCGACAAAGTGAAACCATTTAGCTCTGTATTTGAGGCTGAAATGGCCTACGATCAAGGTTTAATCGCTTTGCAAACTCCGATCCGCGTGTTCGCTAAAGGTGAGATCCGCAATACCACCCTTGGCCGAGTAATCTTCAACGAGATTTTACCAAAAGACTATCCCTATGATAATAATATTCAGAATAGCAAACACCTGAAGAAGGTGATGGCCGACATCTTCGATATTTACGGCTCTGAAATGACTGTTAAGACTGCTGACGCCATCAAAAATCTCGCCTTCGAATACGAAACTATCGCTTCGGTTTCTACGGCAAAAGACGATTATCCAACATATGCCGAAATTGACGACTTTATCGCTGAAGGTGATGCCAAAACAGCCCTAATCCAAGAACAATACGATCAGGGATTAGTTACCGATGGCGAGCGCTATAATCTCACTGT
Organism: uncultured Candidatus Saccharibacteria bacterium; assembly: GCA_947565505.1. Taxonomy (GTDB): domain Bacteria; phylum Patescibacteriota; class Saccharimonadia; order Saccharimonadales; family Saccharimonadaceae; genus Nanosyncoccus. The sequence goes on from CANOGH010000004.1 coordinate 30,655, forward strand.
CGCCAACTGGAGAGATATCGATAAAAGAATTTCCGATTTCTTGAAGAGTAAGCTTGCCGATATGGATACTGATATTGCAATGATGGTTCAATCCGGCGCTCGTGGTAGTATTTCCAACGTAAAACTTGCTTCCGCCGAAATTGGCATCATGGTGGATATCAATAATAATGAAATTGAGCTTCCAGTCAAGAGCAGCTATAAGAAGGGTCTAAATACGCTAGAATCCTTCATCGCCACTCGAGGTGCACGCCAAGGCCAAGTGTCAACCGCGTTAAGAACCGCCGACTCCGGATACCTCACTCGTCGATTGGTGGATGTTGCACAAGACGTCTTCACCATTGACGAAGAAGCCGAAGATCCAGGATACACCGTTTACCGCAAGGAAACCGAGCACACTGGCATTGATTTCGCTGCACGCTTGGCCGGTCGCTATACCGCCGAACCAATTCCAGGCTACCTCGAAGCTGATCAGTTGATCACTCCTGATGTTGCCGAGCAAATTGAAAACGACAACAGCATTGAAAGCGTGAAAATTCAATCTGTCCTTACTACTACCGCCGTTAACGGTGTACCACGCAAGGCCTACGGTGTTGATATGTCCACCAGATCCCTAGTTGCTCCACACCAGCCAGTCGGCGTTATTGCGGCGCAATCACTTGGCGAGCCAGGTACGCAGCTGACACTTGACACTAAACACGGCTCTGGTGTCGCTGGTTCAGGTGAAATTGCCCGTGGTCTTCCTCGTGTTGAAGAGTTACTTGAGGCCCGTTCACCAAAAGGTCAAGCTTATGTCACTCCAGTTGACGGCGTAGTGGAAACTTGGGAAAGTGAAGATCATCGCCACTATGTTATTCAAATTACCCCAGATGCCGGTGAAGCCGTCAAACTAGAGCTAAACGGTAGAACTGTCCGCATCAAGGATGGCGCAAGTGTCAACGCTGGCGACGTGCTTGCTGACAAGGGTGACGGTCTCGAACCATTAATTTCGCCAGCTGACGGTAACGCTCAGATACTTAGCGATGCTATTATAGTGGTCGCCGAAGCAGGTGGACCAGTCAGAATTGAGGTTCCAATCGAAGCTGAGGTATTAGTCAAATCCGGCGACCATCTTGAAGCTGGCGACCGCCTCACTGCTGGTTCCTTGAACCTACAAGATCTACTCAAATATAAGGGCGCGGAAGAGACCGCACGTTACATCATGAACGATGTTACTGCCGTTTACGCCGCTCAGGGTCACGAAATTTCTGCCAAACACCTCGAAATCATCGTACGTCAAATGTTCAGTCGCGTGATGATTCAGGAAGCTGGTGATTCAAGTTTCGTCTCTGGAGACATCGTATCAAAAGCTGCGATCTTGGCCGAAAATAAAGAACTCGAGAAACAAGGTAAAGAACCAGCCACCTTTGATAATCTATTACTTGGTATTACCAAGGTTTCCATCTGGTCCGATTCCTTCCTTTCGGCTGCCTCCTTCCAAGATACTACTCGAGTACTAATCAATGCTGCCATTAACGGGCGCGTCGATCGACTCAAAGGTCTCAAGGAAAATGTCATCATCGGTCGCAAAATCCCAGTGGGTACTGGCGTTGAATCAATTGCTGCTGATGTTTTCGAAAAGGACAGCGGTAAAGATATTGCTGATATTGTCAAAAATATCTAACTAAAACCCAAAAAGAAAGATGACCCCAGCAAAATTCTGGGGCATTTTTCATGTCTTACCTCCATTATAGCACACCATAAGCAATTTGTCAATACTAAATCATCAAAATCATAAATAAGCAAACGTAAATAGTATTCCGGTCTACCTTAAAATTAGCTTAAAATCCTTCAAATTGCGCCATTTACCCCAAATTTTACCCGCAAAACCGGTCTTGTCGCATAATTCCATCAAAAAAGTAGTGTTATACTTGTAATATGTATAA
>CANOGH010000005.1 GCA_947565505.1 uncultured Candidatus Saccharibacteria bacterium
TAAAAGCAGACCAGGAGGAGTAGACGCTTTTAGTTGGAATTATGCGACAAGACCTGTTTTTATTCCAAAGTTGCGCGTACGAAGAGGCGATCCGAGTAGGTTTGACTGTTGAGCCACCAGTCACCAGTACAAGTGATGAGGGTGACTGAACCTACACCGCTGGTAGGGCTAGTGAACGCCATACTCATATATTGGTTAGCATCGTCACCGATTTTCTTGGTGGTTTTGTCGACAACTTTATATTTATATATCTTACCATCGCCCATTTCAATAATGATCTCTGCACCTGGCTGAATGTTAGGCAGGCTTCTAAAAATGCCGTAGCCCATATCACCCCCGTGAGCATTAATAATGGCGGTACCATTACTGCCGATCGCAGCAGCATTAACATACCAGCCCACATCGTGGATATTGTAAGGTGTGCCCATTTCTCCGTTAGCGTTAACGCCAATTTCAAATACACGAGAATTATGTATGCCGAGGCTGGGAATGGAAAAGTAACGTGGTTTGTCCGGGGCGACAATGTATTCGGCGACTTCTTGTTCGCTTGGTTCGCTTTCGTCATAGTCTTCACCTTCGCCAGTGTTGCTTACCACTGATGACGGCGCTTCCCTTTCACTACCTTCCTTTTCTTGATAATATGAGTGTTCCCACAGGGCAATTCTGCCAAAGAAGGCAATAAGAAGGGCCAATACAAGCACTCCCACAATTGCGAAGGGACTAAAATATTTTTTGCGTATAGCGGGTAATTCCATGTTTTTATTTATACTCATCATATGTTATCATTAACGCCCGGGAATTGAGCTGACGAAGGTTTTCGAGTGCCACCGTCACTACGATTAATAGACCTGTTCCAGAAAGCGATAGTCCAAGTGGCCGACCATTCAGGACGATGAAGATATAGTCTGTAATGAATGGTAGCATCGTGATTAATCCAAGCGCAAGCGAACCGAATAGGTTCAAACGATTGATAGTCTTTTCGAGATAGCGACTGGTGGTTGCGCCAGGCCTAATTCCCTCAATGAAGGCTCCCTGTTTTTGTAAGTTATCGGCAATTTCATTGGTATTATACATAATACTAGTGTAGAAGTAGGTGAATGCGACTACTAGGATGAAGAACATTGCAGGATAAAGGAACCACATTGCGGTAATTCCATCTGGGTAGTAAGTACTAAAATTGCTGGCAGAAGGAGCAGTAAATAGTTTCACGAGGGTGGTGCCAAAATTATTGTTAGGATCGTTGGTTTGGATTAGTTGGCCGGCTAAGGCAGGTAGTGATAGGAAAGCAGTCGCGAAGATTACAGGGATAACTCCTGCCGCTATAAGTTTAAATGGCAAAATGGACTTAATACCACCATAGCTACTATTACCATGGACACGCTTAGCGTAGTTAATCGTAATGATACGCTGAGCTTCATTGATCTTGACCAGGAAGTAAATCACTACCAAGAGGGCAATTGTAAACCCTAACAGAATCCAGAACATGCTTGGGTTAACTGGTAGGTTGAACCAGCCAAACAGGGATAGAGTGCCGTTTGAAGTATCAAACAAGGCGCTGCCGAGGCTACTGAGTAGACTTGGCATCTGGGAAATAATGCTAGCAAAGATGATGGTTGAAATACCATTGCCAATGCCTTGTTCGGTGATTAACTCGCCAAACCACATGAGAAGCATAGAACCGGCAACCATAGCGGTTACAGAAAGTACCCAATCCATTGTGGTGGGAGTATATGTAAGCGCAATGTTTGACTTGATAACTGACTGATAGAGCATGAAAATGTAAGCGATTGATTGCACGATTGCTAAAGGCACCGCAATAATTCTGGTCCATTGGTTAATCTTGCGTCGACCAGATTCACCATCTTCAGAAAGCTCTTCTAACCTTGGGATAGCTTTAGTTACGAGCTGTACGACAATACTTGCGGTAATGTATGGTGAGATGCCGACGAGTAAAATTGAAAATGCGGTAAAGCCGCCGCCAGAAATGAGGTTAAGAAAATTACCGAAATCTGATTTTTCAAGCAGGTTCTTAATGGCTTCTTGGAAAGTGGTGGGTTCGCCTAGTGGGACGGGAATGTGTGCCAGCATGCGATAAATTACCAACAAGCCAATCACGATCATTACGCGCTTGAGCATTGTTTTATTCTTGAGTGATTTAAAAATTGTCTTGAAATTCATGAAATATTACCGTTCTTTCCTCTATTATAGCACAAAATGCCTGCAACATGGATAGTTTTAATATTGTATTGGTTGGCTTTTCGATTAACGTAGCAAACCTTACTCCTATCATTATAGCACAAAAATGACCCTTTACCAGAGTCATTTTTGCTGATATTTGCTAGGCAGCTTTGTTAGCTACACGCTGAGGCATAGCCACTTTTTTAAAACTGCCGCCAGCATTAGTGAGGGCTGCAATTGCAGTTTTGCTGGCAAATTGAGTTTCAAGCTCAATTTTGGCGTTTAACTCGCCGCGAGAGATCACTTTTACCTTGATGTATGGGGTTTCAATGAGGCCATTTTCCGCTAGAATAAAGTTGTCAACTTTTCCAGTTAATCCATTTAACCTATCGGTGTAAACCACTGTTGCTTTGGGGTGTAGACTCTTAAAACCTTTCAGTTTTGGTACGGCTTGCATAATGGCACGCTGACCACCCATGAAGCCAGCTGGCATTTTACTGTGACCGGTACGGGCTTTTTGACCTTTGGTACCACGACCAGCGGTCTTACCACGACCAGCCGCAATGCCACGTCCAGCACGGGTAGGGCGAGTATTGCGATTGACGTTCAGATCATTGTATTTCATTATTTACTCTCCTTTTGCTCGGTTTTTTGGTTACCGACCCACTGATCTCGAGGAACTTGCTGTTTGAGTCCTTCAATTACAGCGTAGGCGATATTGACCTTGTTGGTGCTACCAAGACTCTTAGAAATGAGGTTTTTAATTCCGGTGAGACCAATAATACTGCGCACTACACCACCAGCAATAATACCAGTACCAGGTGCGGCAGGTTTCATGAGGACATCGGCGCCGGTTGCACGAGTTTCGACCTCATGGCAGATGGTTTCGCCGTCCATATTGAACTCGATCATGGATTTCTTAGCTTTTGTGGTGGCTTTTTGTACGGCGCTAGTCACGTCGCTACCTTTTGCGACACCAATACCAACTTTGTTTTTGTGATTACCAATTACGACCAGGGCCTTGAAACGCATGCGACGACCACCCTTCACGGTGCGGGAAACGCGATCAATATTAATGGTGACGGAATCAAATTCTTTTGGTGCGCCGTTATCATTGTCACGACCACGGCCACGGCGAGCGTTGCCACGACGGTTCATTGGTTTGCCATTAATGTCTTTCTGGGTTTTAGTATTTGCTACGGCATCATCCATTTTAAGAGTGCCGGATTTATTGACTACCTTTGCGGTTTTGTCTATGTCTGCCATTAGAACTCTAATCCTTCCTTGCGGGCAGCGTCAGCGAGTGCGGACATTCTCCCGGCATATAGTTTTGCGCCTCTATCAAATACAACGGATTTGATCTTAGCTTTTTTAGCCTTAGCGGCAATTTCCTTACCGATACTAGCAGCTTTTTCGGTTTTGGTGCCAGTCATATTGCTGCCGACAGTGGTAGCGTAAGCTAAAGTCTTGCCGTTATCATCGTCGATGAGTTGTGCGATGATGTGCATATTGCTAATGTGTACGCTGAGGCGTGGGCGTACGGCAGTGCCATGAATTTTAGCACGGGTACGTTTTGCACGAAAATTGGTGTTCATTTATTTCTTCCCTGCCTTTCCTGCTTTACGAATGATAACTTCGTCAGCATACTTAATACCTTTACCCTTGTAAGGTTCAGGTTTCTTGAGTGCGCGGATCTCGGCGGCTACTTGACCAACTTGCTGTTTGTCAATGCCTGAGACTGTAATGGTCATTTTGTCAGTTTTGAGCTCTACGCCTTCAGGGGCTTGATATTTAACCGGATGAGAAAAGCCTAAGGCCATTTCGATCTCTTTTGGTCCGCCGCTTAGACGAAAACCGACGCCGTTAATTTCTAGTTTCTTTTCAAAGCCTTTAGTAACGCCTTGTACGGCATTATTTAGCAAAGCGCGTTGTAAACCGTGCCAGGCTCTTGATTTTGGTTCGTCATCTTCACGAGTGACGGTTAGCTGGTTGCCTTCGGTGGTAACCTTAACCTTTTGTTGTAGCGGGACGGTGAGTGAACCCTTTGGTCCTGCGACAGTAATTTCTGTGTCGCCGACCGTGATTGTCACTCCCGTCGGAACTTCGATGGGTTGTTTTCCGATACGACTCATATTTCTCCCTTACAATTTAGTATTTCTATAATTTTAGCATGTTTTATGTAGAAAAACAAGAGGTTTATCTGATGATTTGACGTCCAAAACGCAATTTTAGTCTAAAATTTGACAAAAAATTAAGAAAACAAGGTAAAATAGCAAAAACTATTGACTATTTATAAAATCTATGCTATAATGAAGAGATAGGGGTAGTGTATTTGTGACCCTGCAAATAGGATCTTTAAAAGGAGGATGAGTTCATGTTAGAATGTAGCCAGATAGGAAAGAAATATGATTTGAGCTTCGAGGAGTGTATTTATGCGATTGCCTTTGATCTCGAGGACGATTTGGCCGAAAGAGGTAAAGAAGCGGTTTTTAGTGAACTGCCTAACCGCGAGCAAATGGCCGATTATGTGCAAGTGGTTTTGGAGGACGAGTTTCGTAAACGGGAGGGCTGTGCTTTAAAGAAAGTTTTAGCCGATAAACCTATACCAGAAGATGTGGTTTTTGATAATCCTGATCATGCTGCGGGAGACGAAGGTGATGTTTTAAGATGTTCTCGTAATGGAACTTTAGAGGAGAATTATCGGAATGTAGTTGAGGAGCTGCGTGAAAAGAGTCGGATTCGGCGTCGTTTGGTTGGTGGGGAGAATTTCTGGCGTCGTTATCGGAAGACACTTGCTCGTTCGGCTTGTAGCGTTAGCGAATGTTCGCCAACTGATAGCGTAAATTCGGACCTGTACAATCAGATGCATCGCTTAATTACGAAGCTGAGAATGCTGGATGCGGAGCGTGATCAGATTCTGGCGCAGCTTGAAAGTCTGATCGCAGTGACTGGAACGCAGAATACGAATATGCCAAGCCTGACCGCTATTAATCCAGTAGAGTCGAAGCCAGAGACTAAGTCCGGAATCGACCTGGAGGGGTCGATCTTGCAGTTGGAATGGTCGATCCGTAGCCAAAAAATCTTTGAACAGTTGAAAATTACAACTATACCTGAGGCGGTAGCATATTTCAGTGATTTTGACCACTTCATCAAGAGCAAGAATCTTAGCTACTGGGAGTGGAGTGTGATTGTTGTTACGCTGTGGCGGCAGAAGCTGTTATCGTCAGAGTATCAAGTTGAAATCAAGTTTGATGCTAGTCTTGAAGAGTTTTTAGACGATCTTCGTGCTGGTTCAATGCCGGTGAGGACACATAACTCTTTAATGAGATCGGGTGTAACTGGGGATATTCAGGGCTTGTTTGAGCTTTTCTCAGCTGGAGCGTGGCGAGCTTGGGATAAATTGAATCGTACTCGTAACTTTGGTAAGGTGTCCAAGCAATATCTGATTCAGAAAATGGCAGATGCGGTGATTATGATTCCGTCAGAACTGTGTGTGCCGAATGGGGAGAGTTCAGTGGCGGCTTTAGAATTAGACAATAGTGAGATTGTCACTCTGGAAAGGTACCATATCAAGACGATCGATGATTTGGTTACGGCTTGCAAGGATCAGAACCGCTTCTTGGGGCTGCGTTATATTAACCCAAGTATGTATAAGTATGCGTTGGAGAAACTGGAAGAATATGGCTTTTAGACTTGCTACAGGCAGAGCTTTCGGTAATTCGTGTCGGTGAACTTTGTTCTCGCTTTTTTGATTTTTTAGTAAGTTCTTTTGAAAGGGTTTCGTTTCGGCGAAGCCCTTTTTTAGGTAAATATCCTTTCAAAATAAAAAATATTTTGTGGCTGGTTCTAGAATGATAATTTTTAAATATCCCCGGCTGGTTTGCTGGGGATATTTTGATAGCTTTGACTCAGAAAAGCTGGAAAATAACTGTCGAGACTTAATTTTAGGATTCATCTTTCAGGGTATATCCGTTGATATGCAATCGGGTTTCAATCTTGTCAATGGTGATGTAGCTAAGACCTGGAATTGATTCTAAATCCTTTCGCGTCAGTGCGGCCAGACTGGTAAGTGTGGTAAACCCAGCTTTAAGCAGGCAGTTATAGGCTCTGGTAGGGAGCTGTAATTGTTCCAGTTCCGGCGCAGGCTGCAGGACGCCCTTGTCAATCAGATTAAGGCTGGTAAGTCGTTCTGTGATCTCTTCAAAGGTTTTGTAGCCGGAACCCAGCATGCGTTTTATGCTGCCGTCGTGACAGACGTCAAGCAGCTGACCGATAGTGTCGATTCCTAATCCTTGCAGCTTATTGTAGGCTCGCACTGAAAGCTGGAGACATCTTATACCTTCGTTGGGACTGTAGTCTTCTTGGTTTAGCAGATATTTTGTGGCTTTTTGAGCAGCCAGGCTGTAGTTACCCGTGGCAAATCTTTGCAATTCGGTAATAGCGTTTTGCTCGGCTGCAGTATCGGAGTTTTGTCGGCAGAGCTCAATTTGCTGGATGAGTTCATTCACTCTAATCAGATCTCCGCGGTATTTTAATTTACGATAAGCTGTGGCTTCGATTTGCTGGATTCTCTGTTTAGATATGGAACCAAAATAGTCGCCAATTTCTGTGTATGAATATGGCCTCTTGCAGTCAATCCCAAAACTTAATTTAATTATCTTCCCTTCGCGCTCGGTAATGGTACTAAGATGTTTTTTGACAATTTGAGCTTGCGTCTCGTAGCCCATCAGCGGTCCAGTATAAGCTTCATCAGAGGAAACAAGCTGTTTGATATCGAGGTAAAGAGCCGCATAGGCTTTAGGCTCGAAGGCTTTTTGCCGAAACTGATCCAAGAGAAATAAGTTATTCTCCGTGATGTCATGACGAATATATCCGGCAGCGTCAAGAGCCTTGGCAACTTCGATGCGCCAGTTAGGAATTCTTGATGAGACACCTATTTCAAGTTTGTAAGCATCAATACGTCCAACTTGGACAAGGTCTTCGGGTGTGAATTCGTAAGATTGGATCATGCTTTGGGTTCTTTTGGTGAGCTTTAGTTCTGACATTTTTAGCGTTGTTTTTGATTTAATCATCTTTTTTCCTCCATATATTCTGATTTTCGGTTGGGTTGGTTTTCGGTTAAAACGCTGGGTTATGGCAGCGATCTATTCTTATTTATTCCGAGGATGTTGATCTGCCCGATAGATATTTCGAGATGATCTGAGTTCTAAATGTGCAAAATTATACTCCTCCTATATAATTATTATATCACAGATTATTTAAAAATGCAATATCTGGCTCACTGTTGGTTTGACAAGCAATATGCTATAATGGAATAAAAGTAGTTTAATGAAAAAATGAGGACTGATGAGTTATACTCTAAAAGAGGCGGGATAGAAATTGGGGGTTTCCGTTGGGGTAATTAGAAGATTTTGTAATAATGGCTTTGTGCCACAGGTACGTCGTAATAGTCGAGCTTATCGGATATTGGAAGACCCGCAACTGGAGTTGATTGCAATCTTGGTGGCGTTGCGGGGTGCGGGGCTGGAGCGAAAGGCCCTAAAGAAGTATGCTAAACTGTATCCGCAAGGTACGACAACCTTGCCTGAGAGAAAGGCTATGTTGGAAACCCGCAAACGGCAACTTTGGCAAGAGTTAGAAGAACGTCAGCAGGCGATTGATCTGCTCGAGCGACAAATCGAGATGATGGATCAGGAATTGAGGCCAAAAGTCTGATTTTATCAAAAACATGGAAAGATAATTTAGCTTGTCGTTTTTTAATTGCGACAAGCTATTTTGGTAGTTATAACAGGGGTGGGCACAAAAAAGAGGTTGTCGACTTTATAAAAACGACAACCTCTTTAGCATTGGTCGGGTAAATTCTTTCAGCTTGTTTCGAGGAGATTGAACCTCAGTCGGGTTCATTTCGCACGATTCGCTCCGGGGGCGTTAATTATTCATGATGTTATTATTCATAATAATTTCTTATAAAAGACCCTCTGCGGGGCCTTTTATAACGTTTGTAGGGAAGTTTTAGTAAACTTTAACCAAGAGCTCGCCGCCAAGCCGTTGTTTTTTGGCTTCGCGACCATTCATAATTCCCTTAGAGGTAGAAATGAGCACAATACCACGACCGCTTTTGACTACTGGGATTTCATCGGCACCAACGTAGATGCGACGACCAGGCTTAGAGACTTTGGTAATCTCGCTAATTCTGGCGTTTTCTCCTGTTTTGCAAATGGTGACGTGAAGTGTGCCTCTTGGCTCACCTTCTTCCACTTCATAGCTTTCAATGTAGCCGGCGTTTTTGAGACCTTCGGTTACTGCAACTTTGAGTTTGCTGGTGGGAACACGAATTTCGGTCTTGCCAACCATGATAGCATTGCGGATACGAGTGATAAGATCGGCGATTTGATCAGTTGATTGTAATGACATAATTAATTATCTCCTTTCTTACCAGCTACTCTTAGTTACACCTGGGATTTCGCCTTTAGAGGCTTTCTCTCGGAAGTTAATACGGCTCAAACCGAAGTAACGCATGTAACCGCGTGGTCGACCATCCAGCATGTCACGGTTTTTGAGGCGAGTAGGGCTGGCATTGCGTGGTAATTTCTGTAAACTTTCTAGATCGCCAGCAGCTTTTAGCTCGGCTCGCTTAGTTTTATATTTTTCGTACATTTTGCGTCGTTTTTCGTCGCGAAGGACGGCTGATTTTTTCGCCATTATTGATTCTCCTTCTCAAACGGCATACCAAATGCTTCTAGCAATTTTGTGCTCCCTTCTTTGGATCCATTTTTAATATTAAAGGTAATTTCTAGACCATGTAAGACGGCGGCGTCTTCAAAACTAATTTCTGGGAAAACGGTTTGCTCTTTAAGACCAATGCTGTAATTGCCCTGTCCGTCAAATGATTTGCGTGAAACGCCGTGAAAGTCTCGCACGTGAGGCAAGACTACGTTGATGAAACGATCAAGAAATTCATACATTTTGTCATTACGTAGGGTAACGAGGTAACCGACTGGAGCGCCCATGCCTTTGCGAATCTTGAAGGTTGCAATGGATTTCTTGGCTAATCTGGAGGTTGGTTCCTGGCCGGTGATTTTTCGAAGTGTTAATTCTACAGTTTCTACGAAGCGCTTGTCTTCACGTTTTTTACCAACGCCGCTAGAAATAGTGATTTTTTCTAGTTGTGGTACTTGATTGACGTTACTGAGCTTGAGAGTTTTTTCTAACTCAGGAACGATTTTTTGAGTATATTCTGCCTTGAGTCTAGGCATAACTTTAGTATCTGCCATGATTAATCCTCCCTCTGAAGATTAGATAAATCAATGCCAACGTGGATATCTTTTTTGCCACCACGAGGGTTGTACTTAGTAGCTTTGATACGTCTAGTACGAATACCAATATCTTTGAGCATTGCTTTATGATTTTGCTTATCAACTTTAACGATCGAGGCAACTTCGCCTTTGTGATCACCAGCGATAACTTTAACGCGATCGCCTACTTTTAAACACTTGGCCATATTAGAGTACCTCCGGTGCTAAACTGATAATCTTATTAAAACCGAGCTCACGCAGTTCGCGAGGCACTGGTCCGAAAACACGAGTACCTTTTGGAGTCTTGTCATCATTGACTAGCACAGCAGCATTATCGTCAAACTTGATAGTCGAACCATCTGGTCTACGAATTTGCTGTCTGGTTCTAACGATTACAGCTTTAACTACGGCTTTCTTTTTGACGTTGCCAGTTGGGCTAGCATCTTTAACGCTGCAGGTGACAATATCGCCAACTCTTGCGTACCTCGCCCTAGTTCCACCAAGGACCCTGATTACTCCAAGCTCTTTGGCGCCACTGTTGTCAGCAACTTTTAATCTAGTTTCCTGTTGAATCATAACTATTTCTCCTCTGCGGTTGAACTAGTGACGTCATCTTTGAGTTCGACCGTCCCGTGGGACTTCTCAAGAATTTTGACTAATTTATAACTTTTGGTCTTGGAAAAAGGTCGGCAAGCTTCAATTAGCACTTTGTCGCCAAGACCTGCTTCATTATTTTCATCGTGAGCAGTATATTTGCGAGTCTTGGTATACTGTTTACGATAAAGGGGGTGAGTTTCACGGCTAGCAATGGAAACCGTAATGGTTTTATTGCGTTTCGTAGAACTTACGATACCCTGCAATTCTCCGGCCATTTTATGCCTCCTCTTTCTTAATTACTTTTGTGCGTACTGGTAGTTTATGTCCAGCTAGACGGAAAGCTTCTTTGGCTTGCTCTTCAGTGACGTCTGCGATTTCAAACATGACGGTTCCCTGTTTGACTTTGGCGACGTGGAACTGAGGTTCACCCTTACCGCTACCCATTTTCACATCAAGAGGTTTCTTGGTTACTGGAGTGTGTGGGAATATGCGAATCCAAACTTTACCGCCACGTTTGACGTAACGGGTGATGGCTTGACGTGCAGCCTCAATTTGTCGGCTAGTTACACGCTCGTTGTCTAGGGACATTAATCCCCAATCACCGAAAGCTACGGTATTGCAACGAGAAGCTTTACCCTCGTTTTTGCCTTTGCGTACTTTGCGATGAGCTTCTTTTCTTGGTACTAAAATTGCCATTTTATTTCTCCCCCTTATAAATCCAAACTTTAACACCGACAATACCAGCTACGGTTGGAGCATGACAAACATAGAAGTCAACGTCTGCTCTCAAGGTATGCAGTGGTACTGAACCTTCAATAAACTTTTCACGGCGAGACATTTCGGCACCGTTAAGACGTCCAGCGACCTCTACGCGAATACCTTTAGCTCCAGCGTTCATAGTAGATTGGCAAGCCATTTTGACGGCGCGGCGGAAATTCATGCGTTTGCCGAGTTGGAAACCGATATTTTCGGCAACAAGTTTAGCACTTAATTCTGGTTTCTTAATTTCTTCAACGTTAATGCGGATTGGACCTTTAACGATTTTTTCTAGGTCTTTTTTGATTTCGTTAATGCCTGCGCCCTGTTTACCAATCACTGCACCGGCTTTAGCGGTGTAGATCGTGATAGTTGTCAAACTAGCGCTGCGTTCAATATTAATGCGCGCGATTGTTGGTCGGCTACTGAAGCGCTTCTCAATTAAATCGCGGATTTTCGAATCTTCTACTAGCCAGTTACGAAAGTCAGCTTTGCGAGTAAACCACTTAGATGACCAATCTTTACTGATCTGGAGACGATACGAAACCGGGTTGACTTTTTGACCCATTACTTCTTCTCCTTTCCATCTGCCTGGGCGGCCGATTCTTTTGTAGTTTTAGCTTGGGCTGTCTTTTTTGCTTTCTCCTCGCCAGCAACTTCCACAAAGATGTTACTGGCGATCTTCTCGAATGGCAGTGCGCGTCCGCGCGATGCGGGAACGTAGCGACGTATTCTTGTGCCAGCAGTAACGCTGATCCTAGCGATGCGAACGGTTTTCGTATCAATGCTGACGCCACTATTATTAATTAGGTTAGCGGTGGCACTTTGAATAGCTTTGTAAACTGGGCGAGCAGCTCTTCTTGGAGTGTTCTCCAAAATCACTAAGGCGTCAGTTACATAACGATCACGTACGAGATCGGCGACAATCTTAGTTTTTCTTGGCTGGCTATCAATTCCTTTTTCGACAGCGTGTGCGTAAATTGTATTACCCATTATTTACCACCTTTCGCAGCTTCGGCAGCTTTCTTGCCGCCATGACGCTTAAATTTGCGAGTAGGGGCAAATTCACCGAGCTTGTGACCGACCATATTTTCACTGATGAAGACTGGAACGTGGACTTTACCGTTATGTACGGCAATGGTGCGACCTACCATATTTGGTGCGATGGTTGAGTACCTAGCCCAGGTTTTAATTACGGTGCGGTCTTCGGCAGAGAGGGCGTTGATTTTTTTGGCGAGTTTGAAGTCTACAAACGGGCCTTTTTTCATGCTTCTAGACATTATTTCCTCTTTCCTTCGTGACGACTACGCACGATCATTTTATTAGTTTTCTTATTATGACGAGTACGATATCCGAGCGTCAACTGGCCCCATGGAGTACGTGGCGCCTTACCAGTACCGTGACGTCCGCCGTCACCACCACCGTGAGGGTGATCGGTTGCATTCATGACGACACCGCGAACTGTAGGTCGAATACCTTTGCGACGCCTTCTACCGGCAGAACCAATCTTAATGTTCTGATGTTGCTCGTTGCTGACGGTACCAATACTGGCTTCGCAGTTTACTAGCACCTTACGCATTTCGCCGGATGGTAGTTTGATAGTGGCGTAGCCATTCTCTTTAGCCATGAGCTGAGCGTTTGTACCAGCGGAGCGTACCATTTGAGCGCCGCGTCCTGGTGTCAGTTCAACTGCATAGATAAATGTACCAACTGGAATTTGCTCGATTGGCATGCGGTTGGAGTTTTCGATGCCAGCATCTTTGCCGGTTGTGAAAGTTTCACCTTTGCGCATGTTATTGTCAGCAATAACGTAATAATATACATTGTTTTGATCTTTAACTCTAGCAATGCGCGCACTACGGTTGGGATCATATTCGATTTCCATGATGGTAAAAGTCATATCAACTGGTAGGCTGTAGGTGACAATGCGATAATGTCTTTTGACACCACCACCACGATGACGTACGGTGATGCGACCTTTATTATTGCGACCAGCCTGTTGCTTTTTGGAAGCAAGTAAGGACTTCATTGGTTTCCTGGTGGTGATTTGGTCGAAATCTTGCGTAGTTTTCTGGCGCTGTGCTGGAGTGGTTGGGCGATAAGCTTTAATACTCATTATGCCTCCTCCTTAGTTTCTTTTTTGGCGGCTTTTTTCTTTGGTTTTACTTCTTTAGTGTTAGCCGTTTCCTCTGTTGCTTTAGAGTCAGTCTTGCTATTCTTAGCTTTGGCTTTCTTGTCTTCTTTAGTTTCCTCGGTTGTTTCTTCAAAAACTGGAATCTTATCACCAGCTTTAAGCGTGATGTAAGCTACCTTGTGGTCTTGGCGATAAGTGATGCCGGGGT
This sequence comes from uncultured Candidatus Saccharibacteria bacterium, assembly GCA_947565505.1. Lineage (GTDB taxonomy): Bacteria > Patescibacteriota > Saccharimonadia > Saccharimonadales > Saccharimonadaceae > Nanosyncoccus. Next base: position 13,169 of record CANOGH010000005.1, read on the forward strand.
AAGCGTGCTTGCCGCGGGAAAAGCGAGTTTTCTTGCCTTTGCGGATTGTAGTTTGAACATCCAGTACGGTAACTTGAAAATCTTCGCTAACTCGCTTGGCGATTTCTTGCTTGGAAGCTGCCAACGGTACAAAGAAAAGATATTTGTTCTGGGCTTGAGCTGAGTAGGCTTTCTCTGTTGCTCTTGGAATGTATTGTAATGTGCGCATTATGCCTCCTCCTTATCAAGTAACCAGTTTTCAGTGTTTTTGAGGGCTGTTTCACTGAAGACAATTGCATCAGCATTGAGAACATCAAAAACGTTGAGATAAGTGGTGCGAACTAACTTGAGATTGGGTAAATTATTGGTTGCACGAAGAATCTCAGGAGCCTTTTCGCTGACTACCATTAAGACTTTTTTGTCGTCAATGTTCATTTCTTTGAGCTTGTTTGCGATCTCGCGGGTTTTGCCAGTAGTATTGATACTTTCGACTTTGATGGCCTCATCTTGATTTTTCAAGCTGAGGGCTTGGCGGACTGCAAGTTTTTTAGCGCTCTTGCTAATCTTTTTGGTGAAGTTCTCTTCACCGGTGCGACCAAATGCTACACCACCATGGCGCCAGATTGGGTTCCTGGTTGAACCAAAACGGGCTCGACCGGTACCTTTCTGCTTCCAAGGTTTTTTACCACCACCGCGAACTTCGCCGCGCTTGAGGGTTTTGGCGTGTGAGCTTCTGGAGTTAGCCAGGTAAGCGTCATAAGCAGTTTTTAAGAGTTCATGATTCTGAACGTCTAAGCCAAAGACTTCGGTATTTAGTTCAGCCATATTACTCCTTTCCCTTTATGGTGACAATGCCTTTTTTTGGACCAGGGACTGCGCCTTTAAGTCCGATGAGATTCCGCTCGGCATCAATAAAGGCAACCACCAAATTCTTGACAGTTACCTGATCATGACCCATGCGGCCTGGCATTTTCTTGCCTTTAAATACTTTTTGTGGATACATTGAACCAATTGAACCTACGCGGCGGATATTACCCTTAAAACCGTGAGTATTCCTAGATTCATTAAAGTTCCAGCGTTTGACGGTACCAGCAAAACCTTTACCTTTTGAAGTACCAGTCACTTGGACCTTGTCGCCGAGATTGAAGCTCTCGACAGTTAGTTTGTCTCCAATTTTGAGTTCTGGCGCACTTTCGGTGCGAAATTCTTTGAGAACTTTTGGAGTGATTCCAGCCTCTTTGACGTGGCCAGCAACCGACTTGCTCAGATTCTTACCCTGACCATACCCCAGTTGCACAGCGTTATAACCGTCGTTTTCAACGGTCTTAATCTGAGTCACTGTGGAGGGGTCGGCTTGCAGAATCGTCACTGGAGTGACGACGCCATCGTCGCCGATAATCTGGGTCATACCAATTTTGGTGCCGATAATGACTTGCATCCTGTTCCTTTCCCTTATTAGACACACGAAATCTAGACTAATGGCCGGTTCCCGTCTCTCGCAGGCCTGTCCTTTTTGTCTAGTTCTCATATCTCTGATTAATATTAAACTATACTGCTTCATTGTAGCACACTTTTCTCAATAAATCAAGAGTTTTTCGGGTTTTTCTGTGAGAAAGTTTAAAATAACATAAGAATTTTGCTTTTCCCAGTTCAAAATCTGAAAATCCTATTGACTTTTTTGACCATGTGTGATATAATAGAAGAGTAGGGTGTAAAAACACTGAGTTTTAGGATATATTCGGAGTTTTGAGCTTGTGTCTTGAGGTTAAGTGGAGTATAATTTGGTATTATACTGGAATGATTCAGGATTGATGGAAGATAAATTTAATTAAGGAGAGACATTTGAGATGGCGCATAAGTTTTTGTCAAAAGTAGCAATTTTTGCGACTGGTGTGGTGACTGGGCTACTAGTGAAGGATTTGATTGAAATTTCACTCGAGAAGAAGCAGTTTGATGAGGATGAAGAGGTAAAAAGTTCGTCAGAAGAATGATTCTTAGTGTCTTGTACAGAGTGTTATACTGTGCTATAATACTAGTTATCAAGTAATTTTTATGTATGAAATTGCTTGAAATATTATTTTAGGAGGTGCTCTTTATGGGCAAGTTGTTTAGAAGTGTTTTTAAAATTATGATCGGGGCTGGTCTTTTTATGGCCGGTTGGTACGCACGAGAATTCTTTGCAGACGATTCGGAGTACGACTTTGATGATGATTGGCAGGGTGGTGACCCTTATGGCAAATGTGGGGATTGTGATGATTTTTTCGATGAGGATGGGTTTGACTGTGACGAAGGCGAACTTGACGGTCGTGACGAGACTCAGGAGCCTGAAGTGAAGCGCGGGAAGTGCCATAATTGCCATAATTGCACGTGTGATCATACGGAGGATATTGATGAGTAAGCAAACAAGATTCTTACATTGGGTAATCAAGGTGATGAAGCGTATTTATGCCGATGTGGTTGAGGCGCAAAGACAATATCTTCTCTACAATCGTAGTTTACGCCACTACCCGTCCAAATAAAACACAGACACTGCTGGTTGGTACTATGACCAGCAGTTTTTTCATGTTTGTAACGTTTATACGCTAGTTATACTCCTGGCGAGAACTGTTTCAGCTTATTACGATGCTCTTTGTATTTCGGGTCGTGACTAGCGACTTCGGCCCAAAAAGCGGCAGAGTGGTCCATGTGATTAAGGTGTGCTAATTCATGGATAATAACATAATCTCGAAGTATTTCTGGCACTTGCATCAGACCAATATTTAACGAAATGGTGCGGTTGCTCGAGCAGCTACCCCAACGTGTAGCAGCGTGGCTGAGGCGACATTTGTCATATTGGTAACCATATAACTTTGCAAAATAATCTAACCGATATGGCAAGTAGTCACGAGCTTGTTTCATCAGTAAGCGTTTCTTAGCATCGCGCGCACGTTGAGTTTTGGGGTCGCTCAAGGGGATTTTTTCACGAATGAGACTGCGGTTAGTTTTAAGTAATCTTTTAGCGAGAAACTCACTGGTACTGCTCGGGACTGACATTTGTAGCCTGCCAGATGGAGACACAGAAAAACGTACATGCTTAGCAAACGCATTTTTGCGCACAATTACTTCCCCGAATTCAGCATCCTGGATTAACATGGATTACAGTTGGGTCAAAACTTGCTTGAGTTGCGTATTATAAGTGTGTTTACCGGAAAGCACGATTGGCATTTCGGCGTCAGATGGGGCTTCCAGTACTTGAACGCGATTTTCATAAACGCTCTTGGCTTTATCAACAGATTTGAGTCGATTCTTGAGGCGAGCCCTAATAGTATTGACGTCAGTCTGAATCCAGACTAACGTAGGAGAATAACCAGCAGCTCTTAAAATTTCTGCTAATTCCCGACGATCTTTTTCGGTATCGTTGCCGCCTTCAAGCACTAGTGTAGTGCCAGTTCTAGCGATCTGCTCCACCAACAACAGGACAAACTGTCTTGATAAATCATGCTCTTGCTTCAGCGAGTCTAGATCGTAGAATGTTGCCTTAAATTGTTCTGCAAAGCGTTTACTAAAAGTAGTTTTGCCACTACAGGGCGCTCCGAAAACTAGAATTGCGCGCTGACCGCTTGCATGTGAGTGTGTTTTTTTACCTTCCATATACCTCCATTGTAGCACAATTTCCTTCCATTTAATCTATTGTAGCACACTTTGTGGAATTTGACACTAGTATTTGTGATGGATAATAGAAGAACCAAGCTAAAAAGTTAAAGACGATTTCTAGTTGGCTTGGCAGAATGCCGGTAGTAGTGAAAAAAGCTAAGGCAACGCAGCTATCACAAAGTAAGAAAAGGATAAATCCGGATAAAGCTGAAAGGGCGTGGGGGTTGGTGGGATTTTGCCGCCACCACTTATAGGAACTGGAAATATTAATTAAAATCATGCCCGTATAGAAGATGCAGAGTGCGATGAGGGGCTCTAGATATTGATGTAGTGGTGTAGTTTTGATGAGAAAAAGCGAAAGGAGCATAATGAAACCATAAGTCATGGTGAAGCGAAAATTTTGGGTAAGTCGTTGGTGGTGTAGGAGTTGAGTAATGAAGAAGATGAATACACCATAAAATAGATTATCGCAAAAAGCTAGCAAAGCGTCTGCGATGAGGGTGGTGAACATTGCGAGCTTGAGACTTCGATCGGACGGGAAATTTATACAGGTATAAATTAAGCATCCCAAGATGCTTAAGACCTTGATTAAGTCGAGTAGGAGTGATTTTGGTAAAATGATGCTACCGAGTAAAATAAGGGTATAAAAAACACTCCAGGTTAGATACCAGCGTGAAGAAATATGAGGAAAGAGTTTTGCAATTTTTTTAAGCATGATTAGGGGTCCAAGTTAGTAGTTTGATGAATATTAGTAGTGACACCAGTGCCGGTATTAGGAAAATGTGAAGAATAAATGGCATCAGAGATAAACACGGTAAGAAAAACTGCTGCCAAGATGGATTTAGAATGTAATGGAATTAGGTTATAGAAATGAAAAAGGTTGGGGCTGACCAGATATGTTAAGAGTAGGCCGCAGCAACCAAAAGCCAGAATGCTAAGTAGACAAACCCGACCATGAAGATTGAAAGGTAAGTCACTGTAATCCCACCATTTAAGATGTTTAATGCTCTCTAGATACCAGGCAGTGAGGTATTCCATGAGACCACAAGCGAGAGCGGCGGCAATAAACACGAGGGCGGGGCGTTCCTTCAAGTTTTGCAAAAAGAGGGTAATAATTAATCCGCCAAATCCATAAATTGGTAGCCAGGGCCCATGCAGAACTCCACGATTAGCAAAATAGCCGTGCTGGATGAAGGTTAGGGTGACTTCCCAGACCCAGCCGATAAAGGCGCAACTGATAAATAATAGAATATAGTTTTGAAAGGTATTGCGTGCTTGATGTGCAGCGTCCGCATTGCGAGGCAGGCGGGATTTTAAAGTTTGTTTTTTGCGAGTCGATTGTATTTTAGATAATTGCATTTTTGATAAATTGAAGTTACGAGTTTTTATTATTTGGTTCGGGCAGCTTATCTTTAATCTCTTCAAAAATATCGTCGTAGTATTCGGAAAATTGGTAGTAGTTTGCGGCTTGTTCAAAATCGGATGGCAGGGCTGATTCCGTTTCTAGGGCATTTTTGGCAAGAACGACTTGTGCGTTACGATCACCCTGTATGGCGGCACGAATATGCCAGAATTTGGCACGTTCTGGATGATGAAAAACTTGATTTTCAAGGTGAGCAATGCAGCGACAGGCACAAGTATTTCCGAGTTCAGCAGATTTTTGATACCATTCCAAGGCTTTTTCTAGATCTTTAGGTACGCCATAGCCATCCTCATAACTTTCGCCCATTTTTTGCATGGCGTCAGCGTCGTTATTTTCGGCGGCGGTGATAAAATAGTGATTAGCTTTCCGGTCACTCATTTCGACATTATCTCCGAGGTGATACATTTCACCGATATGATAAAAGGCCCGCTGATAACCGTTTTCGGCAGCTGTCTGGAGCCATTTACTGGCTTGTTTACCATCTTCGGGTAAACCTTTGCCGTTAAGGTAACACAACCCAAGTAGAAATTGTGCTTCGGTATTATCTTTCTTGGCGTTTAGTTCCCAGATTTCTGCGGCTTTCTGGAAATAATCATGCATGGCGAATTCGTGTTCGGGATTTGCGCCGCTATGTTCTAAAAGTGCTTCGTAGTAACAGCCTTCGGTGTAAAGAGCATAGGGATCTTGAGTTTTGAGGAGGTCTGCGAATTCGGGGTTTTCTCGATAATCGGCTGGAGTAAAAACGTGTTTGCCGCTGAGGTATTTCTGGGCTGGTTCATAGCCAAAAGTAGCAGCAATGCTGAAGTATTCTACTGCGCGCTCGAAATCTTGTTTGACGCCCTGACCACTCTCATAATGAATTCCTAAATAGTAGTAGGCGTCGGTTTGACCAAGCTTGATGGCTTCCCGAAAAAGTTGAATGGCGCGTTTGGGATCCTTTTTAGTAAATTTACCGGAGCCGTGTGCTAAACCTAGGATGAAGGTCGCTTCGGGATGTTGATGTTCTGAAGCGAGCGAATACCAGCTGAGGGCTTTTTTGTGCTCCCCTTGTGCATCGTACCGTAGGGCGAGGGCGTATTCTGCCTCAGCGTTGCCACTGGCGGCGGCCTTTTGGCACCACTTTAAAGCTGCTGTCTCATCTACCGCTGTACCAATGCCAGATTGATAAAATTCGGATAAAAGATATTCGGCTGCCGGACAGTGTAGATTGGCGGCAAATTTGACGATGTTGAAGGCGTTAACCGTGTCATTGAGTGGGTGCAGGTACATTTCGATATATTCTAGACAAGCCTCTGGCAAGTCTAGCATAGGGGACTGGAGAATTTTGGCAATTTCGGCTAACCGCTGGTCGAGGAATTGCTGTTTCCACTGACTAATGATTGTGCCGTGTTCTTGAACCCAGGTTTTGGTTTGACTGGCAGCCTTGAGCCACTTTTTAATTTTAGTTGGCGTGGCTTCCTGAAAGTTATGCAGATTGTTTGCAAAATGAGTTTGTAATTCGGATTGCGGTGGTAGAGTTTTGACGGTAGCCTGAAGATCATCTTGAATATAGTGGTCATAGAAAAATAGTAAGGTTGGCTCTTCGCGTTGGCAGAAATTTTGCCAGTTGCATAGGGTGACATAAGTAACCATATCATCAGTTTGCTGGTCGAGCGGTACACCAAAGCAAAGGCTGGCGCACAAAATGCTTTCCTCTGTCTGGGTGAGCGAACCAGCCCGAACGACTTCTATAAGATCAGCATAATTTGCGATAGTTTTCATGTAATGATTATACTGGATTTTGAAGGATAAGTCTAGGTCTGGGTCCGATCTAATCTGGATACCATAAGTTGAGATCGACAAAACCATTAATGCCATCGACTTGTCCTTGATCGCTGAGTTGCCAAAAGGTGAAGTCGCCCTCATAGGTGGGTTTATGATAATATTGCGCGAGCCAAATTGTAGTTTGCTCTGGCCGCCAAATTAGATCGAGGTAATTTTTACTGCTGTAAAGTAGGCCTTGATAGCTCTTGTCTTGAACTGTATTAATGAAGGTCTGTGCTACTTGCCCAAGGCTATATTGGCTGAGGTTTGCCTGGTTGAAATTTTGCCAGTTTTCCCAGTCAAAAGCGATCCCGAGATCAAGCTGGTAAGGTTTAATTTGTTCGATGATCCAATTGGCTTGATTCTCAGCTTCAGTGGTAGAATTAGCATAGGAGAAGAAATACACGCCGACCGGTATTTTAGCGGCGAGTGCGGCTTCAATGTTACTTTTGAAGTAAGGGTCAAGGACCAATTCTCCACCGTAATTGGCTTGGTAGCCTAAGCGAATGAATGCGAATTCAACGCCAGCCTGTTTAACTTTCGACCAATCAATTTTGCCCTGCCATTCAGAGACATCAATGCCGACCTTGGTTTTATGAGTTTGACATTGTTCGATGATTTCTGCGATGGGGGTTCCGGAAGCAGTTGACGGTGCGAGTTGCCATGTCTGGTTGCTGGAACTGGCGGGTGGTTCGATGACTTGAAGGGTGAAGTTTTTCTCGCTAGAATTGTGATAATCGTCGGTAATTTTATAGGTGAGTTGATATGTACCTGGTTGCTCAAGGTCGTATTTCCCCAGGATTTCACGTTTGGGGTGGTCATCACGGTCGTCGACACTCATCATTAAATCTGTGAGTTCGCCTGTATAACCTTGATAAACTGTATAAGTGCTGTTGCCGTAAATTTGCGGTTTGAGGTCGTCGATGATGTTAATGGTGAGCTCTCGAGTGCGTTTTTTATGCTTAAGGTTGAAAAAATCAAATTTAACAGTTTGTTTGCCAAGTGTGGTCGTGTTGATTGCTTGGTCTTCAATTAATTCCCCGTTAAGTTGAGCAATAAAATCCGAAATTTTGGCAGGGGTATTAAAGCCGATCGTGAGATTGTCGGTAAAAGTTACCGCTTCGCGATCAATCCGCTGATTTTCTAGATGATTATATATTAAAAAGGTAATGATCGCAAATAAACAAAGAACCACTGCTATTGCTATGGTTAAATATTTGATTTTTTTGGCTTTAAGTTGACTCGTCATTTTGATTGTTTTTAGTATAGCATATTTGAGGTTGAATTAGTAGTTATTATAATAACTGTGGTTTTTATGTAATTTGCTCTGAAGAAGGGGCGCAGAACGCTAAGTCTTCTGCTAGCGTTTGCTCTGGGGAGGTTGATCGTGAGCTTCTGCTAGTTCATTTTGATAAATTACACTATGTTCCTCAGGCTCATTATGATTCCCTGGATAGTAATTGTGACACTGGTCATCGACCGGAGTCAGACATTGCTAGTTTCAAGCTATAATGAAGATGATATGGTGGAATCACGAAGCGATGCGCTGGATTTCGGATGATAAATGATGGCATATGTTCTGTCAATCTAACGTCTAAAAATAGATTTTTTATGGAGAAGGAGCGGTTCTGTAGTATAATACGAATATGCAAGATGGTCAGCAATATACGATTAGGGAGGTTAGTGAAATTTTGAAGATACCGGTGCGCAATCTCAGGTATTTCTGTGATAATGGTTTAATTCCTAATGTTTGTCGGAGCCAAAATGGTTACCGTTCCGTGGCTGGTCAACACGGTGATTTCATTAGGTTATTAAATGCTTTGCAATTAGTAGACAGTAGTTTGGAGGATTTGAAAAGACTATCAGAACTCTATCGTAAGCACGGTGGAATTGGCGTGGAGTGTCAAGAGCTTTTGCGGACGAAAAAGCGTCAGCTGTGGCAAAAATTAACCGTGATTCAGGATGACATTAGTTTGATTGAAAGATATGAAGAAATATTTGATAAATAGGGCGCAAAATTGATTCTTCGTGGTTTGTTCTGGGGTGTCGATTAGTGCATGTAGCGGGTTGCGAGGTAGTCTGTGCTGGTAATTGTTTGATTTTTTGCAAAAATATGAGCGATGATAGTCTTTTTTTGATTTTAATTCTGAAGATCGCACGTTCAAAAATGATACATTGATTGTGGGTTCAGACCGTAGCAATGTTGGTAAGTTGACAATTGCACCACAAACATTTTATAATATCTAAACCTGCCATGATTGGCAGGTTTAACCCGAACAAAAAATAGTTTATCAGGGGTGCAACATCCCCAAAAATTCGAACAACCTGCCATGATTGGTAGGTTTTGGCAAAGTGTTATAGAACGTAGCATGGAAAAAGTTAAAGTGTTTTAAGAAATAGCATGAGAATAAGCTAGGACTTGGCTGATAACTGGCCGAGAATTTATCAAAACTATTTTCAGTCTGATTGTGCGAGGTGCCATAATGAATGGAATGGTTGGAAATTTCCTGGGACCGGACAGGATTTAGAGTTTAGCTCTGGCGAGTTTGAGAAAATTTAGATCATGAGTCTGTAATGCTTCCATGCCAGGTTCTTGAACTTGATTGTTTTCGATTGTATTGATGGCAGCATCAAGATCTTTGAACCACTCAATTTGAAAACCTCGCGCATTTTCCCAATCTTCATATTGCGGTGTGGCTTTTTCGCCAACAACCGTAGCAATAAAACCATCGGAAATGTCGTACATCTCCCAAATCGGCACAGGAGTTTCGATTCTGCCGAGATACGAACCAACGGTGCAATCGCAGCCAGATTCTTCCAATACTTCACGCTTTGCAGCAGTCTGTAGATCTTCTCCATTCTCGACGCCACCTCCAGGAATCTTATAATAACCATGTTTGGTAACATTGATAATTGCCACTTGACCGATTTTGTCGAATAGTACGGTACGAGTGGCATGTTTAGGGTGAAGATGTTCGTGATTTTCATCTGCGCAATTTATGCAATCTGACGACAAAGCATCCTGCTCGAGACGGTTGTTGGGATTTGCATGATTGGCTGAGCTTTCAAAACTTTTCATAGAATGATTATAACATAAATAAGAGTAGGGTAATGATTTTTAGAGAAGATGTACGGGATGAAAGATTTTATTGATTGATCTTTAGTTGGACTTGATTTCTGGGAGTCTGATTCGGGGATATTGATTTATACTTTAAAGTACTATATAATAAAGTTGTTATTATGAATGAGAGTTCAAGAGTAAAAAACGACAATCACGGTGCTTTAGCTAGAGATGGGCGCAGGCGGATTGTTAGTTGGTTGGCATTACTTTTGATTCCTTGCTCATTGTTGGTGCCTAGTCTTGGTGAAATGAGGTGGTGAGTGCAGAATATGTTTGCTATATGCCGGATAATTATGAAAAAGTCGAAATTTAAACCGTAATTACTATTACTAAATTGCAGTTGAAAAATGCTATGGATTTAAGGAAAATAGAAAAATTTATTGATAGGCAAAAAGTTTGTTTCTTGTGTTCGATTGATAATGAAAATTATCCTAGTGTACGCGCGATGCTCAAGCCCAGAAAACGCCTAAATCTCAAGGAGTTTTATTTTTCCACCAACACTTCTTCCGCCAAAGTCCAACAGTATTTAGCTAATCCTTGTGCTAGTGTTTATTTTTATCATAAGGGTTTAATTAAGTATGTTGGCGTGATGTTGAAGGGTACAGTAGAGGTCTTAACAGATCAAGAAACTAAAGATATGGTTTGGCAAACGGGCGATAAAATATTTTATAAAAAAGGTGTTACTGATCCGGATTATTGTGTTTTGAAATTTACGGCTATGAGTGGTAAATATTATTGTGATTTAAGGACGGAGAGTTTTGAGATCTAGCAACTGATGTTATTTGGGCTAGGAGTAATTTTAGGGGAGTTAATATTTGTCGTAGCGTAATCTTAGTTAGTTGAGAATAAGATAATTGATCTGGTTAATCCGTTAAAATAGGAGTGGTTTGTTTGGCCAAGCTCAAGGATTGAGCTATTAGTCTATGATGACGTTAGTGAGTGCATACCGGGGTTTTCTGCTGTTATGCTTTGTATCAAAATTAAATGTATGACATGGCAGGGCACGGTACGACAGGCTTTAACAAAGTTTCTAGAGGAAAACAGCTAATTTTCAGTTAATTAAATATTGTATAATATATGCTATGAGAAAAGAACTACAACAATATCTAAATAGTATAGAAAACCAAGAAAAATTAGACTTTCCTTTGGAATCATATCAAGTTCGTAGAATACTTGCTCCTATAGAGGATATACAAGAGTCAGATGAAAAAGCTGAAGCGTACGCCTTTAATTTTCAGGCTAACTCCACTGGGTATATTACAGAGCTATACCAAGGAATCAAATATACAAACCAGGCAAACGAGGAAAAAACGTTCCCATGCCGACAAGAAGTAGACGAGGTAATGCTTGAATATTGGAATAAACGTGCACACGAAACAAACAACTTAATCTTAAAATGTAGGTATCTTAATTTAATTGTAGATTTTAGTAAATATGGCAAGAAAAGAGATAATGCGATACTCGAAAGCATTCAATCTAATATTTTACTAATAAAAAGTATGCGAGAAATCAATGTTGTTTTATTGAAAGAATATGGCTTTCATTCCTTGCGACTTACTCTTATTGCAAAGAACAATAAGCTAACGCAAGAAATTCTTGATTGCTTAGTAGAGTATGCAAAAACCTTTCCAACGGTCACAAATATGATATACTCTACGTTATACAACAATAAAAATATTCGCAAGGAACATCAAGATTCCCTAGATGAACTTATATCGATACTTGAGACATTCCTAAATAAAACACTCAACGATGAAGCATTAATCGCTATTGATATTAAAGACTTAACAATCACTCTATGTGATTACTATAAAAACAATGAATCCGAAAACAAACTTAGGGAAACTTTATTGAAAGTCGAGAAAACCTATAAGCGACTGCCAGAATCGGACACTAGAGCTATCGTAAAAGCCAACTATCTAGGTAGTCTTTACGAGATATATGGTAGATACAGAAAATATACATTTGCTAAAAACGAACAGGCACGAATCGCAAAAGAATTGTCAGATTTGGAAAAAGAAATGCAAAAAGAAATGAAAGAATACACATATAAACACGAGCTGACAAGCGAGGAGGAACATGTATTGCAGGATTGCATAGAAAAGATATATGGTAATACAGGAGAGGACTTGAGTCTTTTTGACGTTTGCCATAGAATCTTTTTATCGCCATTATTGCCACGTAGGCAACATGTAGAAAACATTATAAAGAAAAATAATCAATCTAGCAGTCTAGCAAACTTTTTTGACCAGACTATCATTGGTCCGTACGGATTGACAATCGGTATACTAAAACGGGAAGACGTTGAAAATAGAACATCCTATGAGTATGCTAATTTTGTTAAGTTCATGGAACCACTATATTACAGGACTATGAATGAACTGATAAAAAGATTTACTAGTCATGAGCTAGCACAATTATTAAATAGTTCGCCATTATTTAGACCAGAGGACGAGGTATATTGTCAGAAAGTCGCAAATTATTTTTGGGACAAAGATTATTACGGCTTCTCTGCATTAGTGATACCACTTATAGAAAGTATGTTTAGAGAATTAAACCGCCTAAATAATCAGCCGATTATTAATGCCAACGCTAATAATGATGGAGGGTACGATTTCCTCTCCCTGGGTACACTGTGCGATCATGGTATGACGAAACATATATTTGGCGAAGATTTTGTATATTTTTGCAAAACTGTATTGTTATCTACATTTGGATGGAATGTTAGAAATAATTTTTGTCATGGCATTAATAAGTCCTGCATAGGAGATAAAAGCGTAGCTTATAGACTTATGTATATATTATTATCATTATGCATGGTTGAACGCTTGAAGGAAAGTCAAAATAGCGACTCTTAATCTGTAATCTTCAAATAATAACTCAAATCTTCGCCTTTCCAATTCTCCAACACCCAATCATGATATTCTTCCCATAACTCAGCGTAAAGTTTACTAAAGGTATCATTTTTCTCATACCAATACCAACATTTATGGTTAAGTACCATTGAAAGTTCTGTTCCATAAATACGATCACGCTCCCATCCTGCTCTAGCTCTCCTATAAGTGTCTTTAATTGCTTCTGCTCCAAAGCGTTCCGCTATATTAAAGTCGTTCCAAAAGGTAGTTTTACACTCGTAATCTAGTAACCGCATTTCTTGTACTTTCTCATAAACTTATCAACCGACTCATATTTCGCTTCAATGTACCTTTTATAGTGATTGTAGTTTAGTATAATATCTCGATACTCTCGACTAGTAATGCCACAAGCCTTAATCGCTTTGTCAGCTTCCATAACCATATTATATCTACCGCTTCTACGGACTTTCTCGTACTTGTAAAAGTTAGGTCTCCAGTCTTCGTTTATTAACGTCATTTAAGACTTCACCTCGCGATTACTAGACGTCCTCGTCCATATATGCTCAACAATTTCTCCATCAGCCCAAAGTTTATACTCCAATTGGCTTAAATAGTTCAATCTATCTTCAAAACTTGGGAAAGCAATGTCGTTCGCTTCGACATAGTGGTATTCTCCATCCGTACCCAAATACTTCATAACCGTAATTGACTTTGGAGATAAATGTTCCATAACAGCAATTATCGTTAGAAATGTCAAAAATGTAAAGCACAAAAATATAACTCCCGGTATTACAACTAGCAGTTATGCTCTACAAAAACTATTCGCCTATTTGCCGTTTAGCCGAGGTGCCGTTGCTCCAAAACAATCTCCTCTAATAGTCGTAGTGCCTTCTTTGCCATTTCTGGATCACGCGGGTTCATGGCAAAATATGAAGCAAGGCATGAATGCTGCTCCAGTACTTGCCGTTCGCTCAACATAAGATTATCGTCAAACCATATAAAAGGCTTAGTGAAGTCGATGGCATCCGTCTTCAAAACTCCCCAGTCAGTCACTTGTATATGTTTAGACATACGCTCGACAAGTCTAGCAGGCAATTTACCGCTAAGCCAAAACTTGGTCTGATTTTCTCCGCCTCGGCAATGTGTAGTTAGCCAATAAATGTTTGGAAAATTATCAAGCATATAATCTAGCCAAGCCTCTATGTCTTCTTGTGAAGAAGCTGTACCGAGAATTACTCCGTCAATATCAAGGTAGATGTTCATTACAAATCAAATATCGGTAGAGTCTTAATCCATAAGACTTCATAGCCTTCGGCTTCTAATTTCTGTTTTTCCTTAATCATCGCATCTAGCCGCTCTACCTCGTCCGCTATGTTCCACTTATCAAGACACTTAAAATTATATACTCCGTCTGTAGATTTATATTTCATGATAGTGATACTATTTTCACTCGCTGGGTTCATGCTTTTTTCCTTTCCATAACTTTTCGTTTATGCTCTTCAAGCCTTTTCCTATCTAACTGCCTAAACTTCTCCCAAACTATTCTCCGCTCCTCGCCCCCTAATAGTCTGTTCCCGTCCATACCAACCTCAAAAACCGAGGAACTATCACTATCATGATCCATGCGACTTGATTGTTCAGTATATAAAACTAACTCGTCATCAACTTCCTCTAAAAAGTAATCAAAGCCGCCAAATAAACCCGGAATGGTAATATGCTCACCATTTTCCCAATCTAGCAAGTCTTCTGTAATCTTTGGAAATTCAAAATCAGGGTTTTCCTCTAAATACTTATCAAAGCCACAAAACTTACACCGCTCGATAATCAGTTTACGGAAGTTTTGCTCCAACTTATTCAAACTACTTGTGTTATCTTTTATCATGATTTTCTAGTTTTATTTTACCATCTTCCACAACTTAAACCATATTGAGCGCATTTTGCTTCGTCAAGCGCAAGACCTTGACTGATAGCGTCCTGCCATGACATTATAGCCGCTCCCATACCGCCGCAATGAACCATGTCATAACCTTTGGAGTCCGCATATGCTACATATTGGTTACCATGTGAGCCAGCCCATAAATCGTTAGAAGTGCCTGTAAACTTTGCCACTCCAAAGAAAGATTTTTCTTCAGCCAGCGAGCATTGACCCGCATTACTATCATAGGTATAAAAAGCATAGGTTGTTGACCCCACAACATATTTGTCGTTGAGGTTATAATCAGGCTTTTTGGTTGGTCGTGTAGGCTGTGATGGCTGGCTTGGAGCGGAGGGCTGACTAGATTGAGATGGCTGGGTAGTGGGAGTGCTTGGTTTAGAGGAGGGAGAATTATTTGACTGGCTATTAGAAGCTGAACCACTATTCGGCTCTTGTGCGGTGGTCTGTGAGTTGTTAATTGTTGGCTTATTATCGCTAGGTACCTGCTCGCTCTTGTTATTACCGTCCTTAGACTCTCCAGTTTCTCCAATTTGCGTATCTTCTTGTTCGGATGGGGAGCTGTCGTCATTAGGACTGTCAGCGACAATTTGCGTCTCCTCGTGTGGTTTGTTGGCATTTATAATTGCCACCGTTCCGGCAGTACCACCTGCTACGACCGCAACTGCTCCAACCCCAAGCCCTACCTTTGTAGCAAGGCTTAGTCCTTTGATGGTGGTTATTATAGACGTAAAACTTATCATATGTTCATGCTCCTTGCCTTGAATTATGTGACTTTTCTCGCTAAAAATAAACCCTAATTTGCGTTATAGCCATAATCTCCACGAGTTAGCAAAATATTCTTCCACCAAGACTCTCTAGCAATAATCGCCTCATCATCCGTTGTAGATTTATAAATATCAAGGATGGAATAATGGAAATTGTCTTTAACATAGTCTAAACCTTTTTCTTCAACTAAGGCTTTCAGCTCCTTGTTGTGGCCATGGCCATTCTCAGCATAATTCCGCCATCTGCCAAGCAACATAGTATCACCGTAAGCCGAGCCAACATAACGCTTATTGGTGGCAGTATCAGTTATAAGGTAGACCGCCTTTTGGTTTTCTAGTGCCGTCTGCCAGTTCTTGAACCTCAAAACTCTGCGTAGATCGTTCCATGACAAGTCTACATTTTCGTAGCCCGGAAAATCTTCGCCGAGTTCATTGTAAGGGTGTTCTAGGATAGTTTTTACATATATAGAGTTAATAATATCTTCACTACGCACAACTACATTTCTGCCTTTATCCTCAAAATGTACCACTAGCCGACCAAAGAACGGAGCATACTCAGCAAAACTTTCTTCGTCAGCGTCAACCAAGAACTTGCTATCGTCTAACACTCTATATGCGTTTACTAATAGCCAGTCCTTATCGGAAGAATACGGAATAAAGCAAAATACGATATCGCCATTTTTGAACCTTTTATGGCCATCAGGGTTATGGGTTTTGACCGACTCTTTCACAACGGTAACTTCGTCAGAACGGTACATATAAAGCAAGTTAAAATCTCTAGAAACATTGCCAAGCTTTGCTACGACTTCGGGTGTTTGGTTTTCTGCGTCATAATACCAATTACTATTAAACACGAGTTTGAGACTGCTTATGTCCTTGTCCGATAAATGTAGTAAACTTGTGAATTTGATAGTGCTCATTTCTTGCTTGCCCTTTCCGGTCGCTTGATAACAAAAAATGCGACCATGTACTTAGTCGCTTTAACCTTAACAAAACCAGTTCTAGGAACGAATTTTGCGTACATAGTCGCATTTCTTCCTAGAACCTACGGCAAAATTACCGTTGGTTATTCGGTTTTATTAAGATTAAAGCAACTCTATTATAACACATTTCCTCTCAAAAAAGAAGATAGTTTTTCGCTTATATCAACAGAGGTCGCAGTTGACTTTTACAGGGGTAGAAAGTATAATAGAAAATATGACACATGGTACACTTACAGAACATGGCTTGAGGAGCGTTAGAGAAGTTTTGATATATCTAAAACAAAAATCAGGAAAGCAGCTAGAAGCGGCTCCTATTTTTGTTAGCTCAATGATATTTTATCCTCAAATGTCCGGAGAAATACAGGTGGAAATTTTTAAGTATCTTGAAAACCAAGGCTTCTTATCTGTTGACATAGAACGAGGTTTTGTTGATAGTGATGGCAAATATCTTTATGAAGATAAGAAGTGGCTAGAGGGCTTAGCACTTTTTAGTAAAAGCATAAATGAGCCATTGGACAAAACATACGATATTGAGCTAATGAAGAATAGCTACGACTTTACTGTAAATTTAGCAAAAGATTTTGACGTGAAGTACCAAGAGTTTATGAGTTTAGTCGAGGATGATGAAAGTCAAGTTGCATATCAAATTAAGATTGGTAAGAAAAATGGTAGGTTTGTATTATATGTAAAAACAGCAAACATGGGTAATCGAAAAATTAGATGGTTGACTGAAGATAAATTACCGATAAGGCTATTACAACGGCTATTGAGGCCAGAAAATAAAAATCGGTCAGTAGACGTTGGTGATTTACTGAAAGAAACCAAACAGACAGTGGTCCAGCTGCTAAATAGTGTTCTTGATCCAGTATTGCGTAGCATATTTTTCCCACATACTGAAGGAACAGGTGTGTTAGTAAGACCGGAAATAACTTTAGAAATGATATATAAAGAAAAGATTGATAGGAAAGCTATCGAATCGAAACTAAAAAATTTGCTCCGCATTTAGTCCATTTTGTAGAGAAAAACTTCTGATTTAATATCAGCGATACGGTAGGAAGCTTGTATGAGGAAATATCATACAAGCTTTTTCTGAGATAGGATGAAGATATCCTCATTGCGAGGAAACACCAAATCTAACTTAGGAGGTCGAAATGCAAAGTGCCTTTACACCCAAACGACTAGCGGAGTTGCGTAAGCTTGTTCGAGACTGTTTGGGTTTTGAGCTAGACGAGAACGAGGTCTATGACTGTATGACCTCAGTTCTCCGAATGGCCGCAGGCAAGGCTCTTAGAGAACAGACTTCCGGAAAGGAAAAAATGAATGTCTGATAAAGAAGACTCTGTTGCAGACGAAGATATTAAATCAATCTCTATTGAGGAGGCAATCGCCAAGTTGCAAGAAGAAAACTTGCTTTTTGTCGACCAAGAGGGCAATGGTCACTGTGCCGTTAATGGTAGCGGGGCAAAGGTTTTCCCTACGACAAGCCGAAAGTTTTCAAAATACATTCGCAAATGGTTATCTACTCAACTCAATAGGCGTGATATTAGTCGACATACCGTCGACCTAGTACAACAAACTTTAGATTGTACGGCAGAAGTTGACGGCGAAACAATTCCACTAAATGTTCGTCTCGCACGAGAAGACAATTCTCAAGGGTTGCCACAAACTATTTACTATGATTTGCGGGATGGCGTTTACGCAGTCAAAATTGACGCTGACGGCTGGCACATTGTGCCTACGCCCATAAAGTTTCGTTGTTTCGACCATCTTCTCCCGCAAGTTAGGCCGCTCAAAACCGACAGTCGCAGTTTAGAATGTCTAAGACCGCTTATGCCAAATCTAACGCAAGACGATTGGCTACTTTATCAAGTATTTCTTATTTCGCTATTTGTACCAAACTTTCCTCGTCCTTTGTTGTGCGTTGATGGCCCAAATGGCTCTGGTAAATCTAGTTTTTTAAAACTCACTGCTGACTTAGTAGATCCTAGCAGCATTTCCGCAGGACTAAGTATGATTAGGAATGCCGAGGAAATACGTAGACTATCAAATAAATACCACTTGCTTTATTTTGACAATGCGTCTCGACTAAGCTTTGAAGTATCAGACCTTCTCTGTGTTCTAAGTACAGGTGGCTCTTCGATTCGCCGCCAACTTTACGAGACTGACTCTGACCTTATTTATAGCAATGTGTATAGAAGTGTACTAATTTGCGGAATCCCACGTGTTGCCGAAAGAGCCGATTTAGTTGAACGTTGCATAAACCTTTCGCTTTCTCGCATTGAAAGTTCCGAGCGGCGTCCACAGAGCGAGTTGGA
>CANOGH010000006.1 GCA_947565505.1 uncultured Candidatus Saccharibacteria bacterium
AAACCCTAGCCCAAGTCTTGCATTGTGCTTATACTATCATTGTAGCACAGATTGGCTAAAAAGTCAAGTACTTATCCTCCACTTAACCCTTAAATGCAGCATAATCGGGATAAAGGTTGGCCTGTTGAGAAGTATTGTAGTTTTTTGCTTTACTATACTCTCCCCCTACCAGACGGACGAGGCAGAGAGGAAAGACAGCGGAGAGAGAAACCGTAGAAACGAGGATAATCATGGTTCACATATAAATCCTCTAGATTAAGATGCAAACGGTAAGCGTTTGCTAGATTGAGATAGGGAGTTTTGAGCCAGTAATTCAAATGTCCGCCCACAGCACGCAGATTACCGGGAGACAGACTGGCAGAGCCGCTACGGGTGAGTTAGCGTGTGAGGCAGCGTAAACTACAGACGTCTCTACGAGTATTGTATGAAGAGGTATAGAGATCCTGAGTAAAGAATTGGGAACGGTAGGCGTCATTACCACTGGTATAACCGACATTGCTCCAATAATAACCGCCAGAGCCTAACATAAGTAGTAATTTTGGCACTATAGTGCCGCTACGGGTAAAGTTAGCGTGCTAGGCAGCGAATTATATAGCTCAGCCAGCGGGCATAATGAAGTGACAGATAGGAATTAGCGCTATCAATGTGGAGATGATAAGCATTGACGGTGTCATTGTAGGCTGTTCGAGTCCAAGTATAATTACCATAGCCTGTAGCTCTCAGTGAGCCAGTTCCAAGGTCTGCTAGCCCGCTACGGGTAATTTGCTTGACAACGCACGGAGTAGCCTCGCCAGCGAATAGCATAATTAGATGGGAGAGCGTTGGTACTACTATAATTAAGATCATATACGTCACTTGTTTTACTGGTTGCTAAGCTTGACCAGTAAAATCCGTCAATACCCAGATATTTTATAGAGCTATCATTGGTGTTGAGGTGCCCGCTACGGGATTAATTTGCTTGGCAACGCAAGGAGCAGCCGGAAGAACGGTTATTGTAATAGGACGAGTAGGCATGATCGCTATTTAGAAGGAGGAGGTAGAGATTATTAAGACTGGAGTGAGCAACGCTGGATGAATAATAACCATTATCTCCGGTGAGTCGCAAAGAACCGTTATTTAGAGTAATGCTGCCGCTACGGGTAAAATCAACGAGAGAGGCAGCGAGTTGAATAGCCATTCCAGCGATCGTTGCGGCTGGACGAGTAAGTAGTTTCGCTATTGAAATGAAAGTAGTATGCGCTATTAATAGCGGGATAAGCGGTACTAAACCAATAGCTAGCGCTATTGCCTATGCCTCTCAGGGAACCAGTATTTAAGTTACTGTCGCCGCTACGGGTGATTTGCTAAACAATGCACGGAAAATCCATGCCACCAAGCGAAGTAGTCCGAAGGATGAGCGATAATGCTATTAGCAACGAGACCGTGAGCGATGTTGCGGCTAGGAGTTGTGGTAGACAACCATAAATATACCGCGTCACCCGCGTTTCTTAATGATGCGGTCATAACATGAATGGCGCCGCTACGGGTAAAATATGACACAGCGTAATGTTAGACCTAACCAACGATAATAGCTATTGTTGGGAGTTAGATTATCATTCATTGTAATATAGAATGACCAGGAATTATTGGGATTTGCTGTTTGTGACCAAGATTCGGCACTATTTGTTCCTCGATGTACTGGTTCTTCCATTAGGTAGATCGCGCCGCTACGGGTTGGTGACTAAACAGCGTAAAGCACAACCGTATGTTCGGGTGTAATAATATGTTGGATAGGTGAAGGTGTTGTTGCTGTCCTGAAAATAGGCATAGCTAAGTTCGAGGCGGGGAACGTTTAGCCAATAATCACTGACGTGTCCTAAACGTTTAGCTGAGCCAGCATCAACATCGATGATGCCGCTACGGGTAAAATTAGTAGCCAAGACAGCGTAAGTTGAAACCTACCCAGCGTAAAGTAAAGTGAGAAAAGCGAGTATAAGTGTCATAAAAGGTGTAGCTGTATACATCGTTAAGATTCGGAAAAGCAGTGTTAACCCAATAGCCGCTACTGTAGCCAATATCTTTTTGTGATCCGGACCATCGATTAAGATAGCCGCTACGGGTAAAGTGGACTGGGTTGTGTTATAATAAAGAGAGATTTGGGAAATGTCGGATATTAGAAAAGGTCGGTGATGAAGTTTAGCGTCAGAAGGTTGCAATGATGAATAGGGGGTATAGGATGCACGCTGTAAAAATGCGAAGAATAAAGTTATAAATAAGGTAAAAGCGAGGAAAATTGTGGAAGTTGTAGGACGAGCGGAATTGAAACTGGCAGAAGCGGTGCAAGCGTTTAAGTTTAGTTTTGCTGGGAAAACGGTGCTAGACATTGGTTCGTCAACGGGTGGTTTTACCGAGTTAGCACTGCGATTAGGGGCGAAAAGTGTAGTAGCGGTAGAAAAAGGTACACAGCAAATGAAAGCTCCGCTGAGGTTTGATGCACGTATAAAACTTTATGAGAAGACGGATATTTTTGAAGTACGAGTTAAAGGGGCTGAAAAAAGTCAGATTTTGGCTGCCGGAGTGGTAGAGCTGCCAGTGAAAATTGTTTTGCCAGCATTTCCAGAGGTAATCGTGGCGGATGTGTCATTTGTGAGTCTGGTGAAGGTTTTACAGTATGCGAAGAATTGTTTGGCGAATTGGCAGACGGATTTTTTGGTCATGTTGAAGCCGCAATTTGAGGCTTTGCCGAGTCAGTTAAATCGGGGAGTAGTGAAAAATGAACGGGTGCGGCGGGAAATTGTGAAGAATTTTGAGGAACAGTTGAAGCGCATGGGCTTTCTAATACTCAAGAAGAGAGATAATGAAACGGTGGGGAAGAATGGTAATAAGGAAAGGTTCTATCATCTAAGACTGGTGAAGCGGTGAGGACAGGAATGGTGAGATGATTGTTCTTCGAAATATGATTTTTGGCTAAAACTTGGACACTTTTACCTTAAATGTCAAAATTTTGACACTTATGCTTAAAATGTCCAAGTTTTGACACCTGTCCAAGTTTTGACACCTGTCCAAGTTTTGACACCTGTCCAAGTTTTGGCGTGATTATAGTGGCTTGGGGCTTGTAATTTTGAGTTTTTGCTATATTAGGATTCTGTGCTCTAAAAATAGGAGTTTAGATATTTCAGGGTAAGATTTAGTGGTGAAGATGAATTGTTTTTTGAATTGAGGGTTGTAAAAAGAATGATTATTAAGAGTCGTTTTGTATGCAATTCGCCTCTCGTTCCAATATGCTATGCTAATACATTTTCTACGAAGAGATAAGTACGCTAATCACATGATAAAAACACTTGGCGTTTATGCGCTTTCGACTAATAGTTACTGGATTAAGGCTTTGGAGAGTTAGGGATTAGAATTATCCGTGATTTTTGGCTTAGCATGATAATTTAATTTAGCTTATCAATATGCTGTATTAAAATCAGCTTTTGAGGGGTGACAAAATAAAGTTTCAAAAAGTTAAAGCGAAAATGCTTGACGCTGTAAAACCTTACGTTTATAATAAAGACATGAGTTTAATCCATGGCGTGGGCGATTTTTTCGCATTAGATATTGGGACGATTGCTATCCGTTTGGTGCAGCTTTCTGGTGACGCTCAGCATGGGTGGTCTTTACAGAAGTTTGCTTACGTACCAGTGGAGCGTAAAGTCTTAAAAGATGATTCGGCGGCAGGTACGCGTCGGATGGGAGAAATTATTTTGGGGGCGATGAAGCAGGCCGGAATTACGACAAAGAATGTGGCGGTGGGGGTTCCAGCGGATAAAGCTTATATGCGAGTGGAAAAAGTGGATAATTTACCGAAAGATGAGTTACGGAGTATTGTACAGTATCAATTGGATAAGTTTATTCCAGCGGCAGTTGATGAGTCGACGGTGGATTTTGTGTCGTTAGGGATTAGTCCGACGGATGCGACTAAGGCAGAGGTTTTGATCGCTTCTTCACCGATTGATTATACTGAGACCTTAATGGAGAAGATTGAGTCGTACGGTTTGAATGTGGTTGCGCAGGAGCCAGAGCCGATTGCGATGGCAAGAGCGCTAACGCCGGTGGGGGCACAAGATGCGCGGTTGATTATTGATCTTGGTGATGGGTCAACGGACTTAGTGATGATGTATAAGGGTGCGCCGCGCCTGGTGAGAACGACGCCGGGTGGCTTTTCGATGATGGCGAAGACTGTGGCTTCAGCGTTGTCGGTGAAAGAGGAACAGTCACGTCAATTTATTTTGAAATTTGGTTTGGCGCAGGACAAGGTTGAGGGGCAGGTGTTTAGAGCGTTAGATTCGACGCTAGAGAATTTTGCGGCGGAACTTTCAAAGTCGATTCGGTATTTTAAGTCGGAGTACATGAATGCACCAGTAGGGGGGATAGTGCTTTCTGGATTTGCAGGTATGATTCCATTCATTGCGGAATATATTGAGGCGAAGACAGGAATTCAAACTGTTCAGGGTAATCCGTGGCAATTAGTAAAGGTGACGCCGGAGCAGCAGCAGGTGTTGCAACCAGTAGCAAGTGAGTTTGCGGTGGCAATTGGACTTGCGGAAAGGAGTAATGACTAATGCAGGATTTTTTGGATAAACTGAAAGCTTCGTTTGACGAGTTCAAGAAAAGCTTGGGTGGGAAAAATAAGACTCCGGCCGTAGCGACAACTACGAATGAAAAGTACGAGTTGAACTTGGTGCCTGAAGTCAAGTTGAAGATGATTAAGGCGCAAAAATTGCGGAATTTGGTGCTGTTTGGTTGCATTGTGGTGTCGGCGGTAGCGATTGGCGTGGTGGCGATCTTATTTAGTATTAAAAGTGGTCAGGATATCACCATGGCGGTGCAAGATGGTAAGCTGGAAAAAATGTCGGAGAAGTTGGCTGGTTTTACGGAGCTGGATGAGTTAGTGACGCTTCAGGGGCAGTTGGACAAGATTTCGGATGTAACAACAAGGCGGAAGATGCTATCACGGGTGTTTGGTGCAGTGAAGGCGATGATGCCTCAGGGTGGTGATTCGGTGAAGTTATCGGAGTTAAGAGTTGATATGACGGAGAATCAATTAAAAATGGAGGCTCAGGCGGATGCGTTGACAGAACCATTGATTGATTATCGGGTGCTGGAAGCATTTAAGAAAAGTGCATCGTTGGCGAAATATGATTACGGTCGGTATGTTGATATGCGGGGTGAGGAGATTCCGTCACGTTGCATGAAAGAGACCGATGATGATGGTAATGTCTATATGCAAGGTGGTGATATATATGCTTGGTGGGATTTGACGGTTGACGGTTGTGCAGCGGTGAAGCAGGGCGAGTATAATTTGGCTGATGCTCCATATTATTATAGTAAGGATGCTGAAGTTGAGTTGGGTGAGCCATCGCCTGATGGTCAGGAGGCAAATAAATATGAGGGAATGCCGGTGCGAGTGAAAGTTTGGCGTACGCCGCAATTTAATACATGGCATGATGCGGGAAAAATGAGTTTGGATGGATCGATTTCTGAGGTTGAGCATTTTAATAGTAGTTGTTATACTTATACTGGTATTGATGTAGCGGGTACGGTGAAGTGGACTTCTCAAAACGAGTGTATGTTAGCTGATGGTGAGTTGGAAGTAACGGAATCGAATAACGCGCGTAATGAGAGTGATAATTTAGTGTTGCGATTTGCAGCAAAGTTGAAGTTAGAGGAAGAATTCTTTAAATTTAGTAATAAACATATGCTTGCGATTAGTCCGACGGGGCAGAATGTAACGGATTCTTATGTGCAGATTCAGGGTATGTTTACAGCTGAGGCACGTGACTGCGCGGTTGATGATGAGGAATGTCTGAATGCTTCTAATAATCGTAGCGGGGGTAAGGAGGAATAATAATGGCGGAAGAAAAAACTCCAGCAGAAAAGAAAAGGCAGAAGATTTCTAAGGCGCAGCAAATAACTATGCTTGAAGTGTTGGCGGCGTCGTTAGTGCTGGGTGCTTGCATGGTGATTTCGATATTTCTGATTAAATATATTAAATTTAATACCAAGATTATTTCTGAGAAAAGTGAGGCAATTACTGAATATGATCAAAGTTTGCAAAACATTGGTGTTTGTCGCGATACCGATAATAATAAACGTTTGAGTGACAAGGAGTTGGATAATTGTGATCCCAATGCTTTAAGCTATGAGCAGGTTCCAAATACTTTGCGCTATAATGCGATGGTAGAGATGGCGGAAAATAAGGATCTGGAGTCAGTGGCACGTCAGCGTTCGGAAAATTGTTTTGATGAAGAAGGGAATAAGATTGATTTTAATAAGCTTTATTCTGAAGCGACGGATAGTTTGGAGAAGGAACGGTATTTACAGACGGCGAAAATTTGTTCAGCTTTGCGTGTAATTCCAGATGCTTTGCCAGCAAAGAAGAATACTGAGGCGTTGATGGCGAGCTTAAATCAGTTGTTGATTTTGTCTGGTAAAGAGATGGATAGTTTGGCGCCGTCGGACGAGATGACGGAGAGTCCGATTGTGGGGCTGTTAACTATTCCGGTAAGGCTGAAGACGGCAGGTAGTGATCGTGAAATTGTGAATATTTTGGATTATTTGGAACGATCAATTAGAGATGTGGACATTTTGTCGGCAACGATCGAGTGGACGGAGGGCGGTTTAGATATGAGTTTATCAGCGAATGCCTATTATCTGGAAGATGCAGGAGATCTAGAAACGACGAAAACCGTCAGCGCTAAAAGCTATAATGCGAATACGAATAAAAAATCTGGAGGGAATGAATAAATGAAACAATCGGATATTTTTACTTTAATTTTAATTGCATCAATTGGTACAGTGGCAGCTTTTTTCGTGTGTAATACGATTATGGGTGATCCGGATGAAGCTAAAGTGCAGTTTAAAGCGTTATCATCGGTGGTGTCTAAGGATTTGAAAACACCGGACGCGGAAATTTTTAATCCGGCAGCAGTGAATCCGACGGTAGAAGTGTACGTGGGTGATTGTGAAGATATTGATCAGAATGGGATTTTGGATCAAGCAGAGTTATTAGCTTGTAGTGAGAAGAAGCAAGACGGTAGTGAAACTGAAGAGGGGAATGAGGAAGGGGGAGATGAGACTGAAGATGGTGGAGAATAGCGAGGTGAGGACGTGGCGTTATTGACGAAGGAAGCACAAGATAAAGTCATTAATTTGTTAGTTAATGAGGGATTGGCGAATGTTAATTCCGTAGCACAGGTAATTAATGAGGTAGCACAAACAAAACAGCCATTGATTCCAACTTTGATTAGTAAGGGGGTGATTAATGATGAGATGATGGTTCATGCAACGGCGGTCACGCTTGGTGTGGGCTATGTTGACTTGAGAAATGTTGAGATGGATCAAGATACCTTGACGTTGTTGCCGCTTGATGTGGCCGAGCGCTCAATGGTGGTGCCTTTGGGGGAAAATAATGGACAGTTAACGATTGCAATGCTTGATGTGGGTAACTTGCAAGCGCTGGATTATTTGTCAACTCTGACGGGTAAGTCGGTGCGTGGCGTGATGGCGTCAAATGCTAGCATTATGGCAGTTTTGCAGCAATACAAGGGTGATTTTACTGATATTCATCAGGCAGTGAAGGCGACTAATAAAGAAGTAGCGCAAACACAGTCGAGTAATGTGAAGACGATTACACAGGATTCGCCAATTTCTAAGGCGTTGACGAGCATTTTGGAATATGCTGTGAAGTCGAAGGCAAGTGATGTACATATTGAGCCATTGGAAAACGGATTAATCATTCGGTGCCGAATTGACGGTGTATTGAGAAAGGTAATGGAATTACCAAAAGCGATTGAGCCGGCGTTGGTGTCGCGAATTAAAATTTTGGCAAATCTGAAGATTGATGAGCATCGTATCCCGCAAGATGGTCAGTTTGCTGTGTTAGTGGGAGACAAGGAAGTAGATTTGCGAATCGCAATTTCTCCGGTAGTTTGGGGAGAACAGGTGGTGATTCGTCTACTGGATAAATCCGGAACGACGATGGATGTTGAAAAAATGGGTATGACGGGACATGCGCTCCGGACAGTACTTAATGGGATTAGTAAACCGAACGGGATGATTTTGACTTCTGGTCCGACTGGTTCGGGTAAAAGTACTACGCTGTATGCCTTAATTAAGAAGATCAAGTCTGAGAAGATTAATATCGTGACGCTGGAGGATCCGGTAGAGTACAAAATGGACGGCGTGAATCAGATTCAGGTAAATGTGGATGCAGGGTTAACTTTTGCGTCAGGGTTGAGGAGTATTTTGCGTCAAGACCCAGATGTGGTGATGGTGGGAGAGATTCGTGATGGCGAGACGGCAAACTTGGCGGTGCAGGCAGCGTTAACTGGTCACTTGGTGTTTAGTACGTTGCACACGAATAGCGCGGCGGGAATTTTGCCGAGGTTGCTAGATATGGGTATCGAGCCGTTCTTATTGGCGAGTACGCTGAATACGGTGATTGGTCAGAGGTTGGTGCGTCGAGTGGCTGCGAAGCGAACCAGTTTCCAGAGCAATGATATGCAGACGAAGCAGATTAAAGACGTGCTCGGGGATTTATTACCAAAGACTGCGGAAGAGGTTGCAAAAGTGAGTGAGGATTTGGGATATCCGAACTTGCCGTTGGCGGATGCGGCGAGTTATACCTTGGTTAAGGGGGTGGACGATCAGAGTTCGCCTGGTGGTTATGCTGGTCGCGCCGGGCTTTACGAAGCGATTGATGTAAATGAAGATATGCAGAAGATGATCGTGCAGCGGGCTACTGCTGCTGAAGTGATGCGGGTAGCGAAGGAGCATGGTACGGTAACCATGCGTCAGGACGGTATGTTAAAGGCGCTTTCGGGGATTACGACAGTAGAAGAGGTGAATCGAGTTGCGTCCGACCTGGCCTAAAGCGTCAGTGCTTTATGAGATTTTTCAAAAAAGGTATTTACAAAAATAAGTATGTGTGCTATAATGGAGGTAAGAAGTAAAGATACTTCTTAGCACATATAAAGTTTGCTGGTTATTTTAGGCGGCTAAATTGTGCGGAAACCAATAAAATGCATATTGAAAAGGAGGAAAAAATATGCGTAAGAAGATCAATTTAGCTTGTGTTGTCGTTATTGAAACGACGATAATGATTTTCGCCATGGCATTTCTTATGATGCCGGTTGTCCGAATAAGTGCTACTACCACGACTAAGGCAACTCTGCTGGAGGCGTTAATGCTGGTTTGGTTCTGTGTTGCTATCTCTATGTTAGAACGTTGTGGAAGAGTGTGCGCTGCTACCTCATTAAGGTACGGCGTAATTGTATTTGGAACTGTTTTTTTCGCAAAGTTATTTAATACTGATATTCCGTATTACTGTATGATTGGGTTGATTTGTTGTGACTCAGCCAGGACGTTATGGCTTCGTAGCTGCTACACGCTCTGTCATATTATACCAGAGCTGGAGCTGTCAATTGCAGAAAATGATCCCGTTCCCGTTATACTTCATCTATCTAATGCGAAGCGGGTAGGTCTGTTTGCGGCGAGCTTATTAGCTGCTTTGCTTGCATTTGCACCATTCGGTACAGTTATCTTAAAAGCGGCCTGCTGGTTAGCGGCTGGAGAGATCTGCACGTATGCAGTATGGATGGTTGCTAATCTGATTTATGAAGCACCGATCTGTCGGCATATAAGACGTTAAATGAGATCGACTGTTTTGGTTTAAAACAATAAAGAGAGGGGGGTGATAAGCTGGCAAACTAGGAGAAATAAAGGTGCTTTTCGGGGCACCTTTTTCCATGGAAAAGTCTTCAACTATAATTTTAAATTTAGCTACGATTAACTGAGGTGTTTTATGACTAGAACTAGATTTTGGATGGATCTCAAAATGGTAGATCATAAGAGCTCGTGAAAGAATTTTAGGTGAGAGCGCTCAAATTTTTGGGCGCTTTTGTAACGGATTAATGATGGCTGGTGGTTGTGCTAATATTATGATTCTCGGTGGTTGTGAAAATAAAAAGTCTATGTTAAAATTGAGATATGGATGAGAATGCTAGCGTGAATCAAAATCAAAATCAAGCTCAAAATTTACAGACAATGCAGTTGCCAAATCAGAATGGAGCGGGTTCAAGTGCCGGACAGGGTGGTGCGGCAACCGGAGTATCAGGAACGGATGATATTGCACAAGCGGTGAATGAAGCAATGGGGGTAGCGTCTAATGGTAGGGCGACTAGTCAACCAGTGGCGCAAGCGTCAACTCAGGCTCAATCGGTGGTGCAGGCTCAGCCGGCTGGCATGGAAAATTTAGCGACGAATAATGCGGTGGCGGCGGCCGTGACTGCGGAGAACGCCACAAGTGCTTTAGGTGGAGTACCAGCAGTGCAGGCGAGCGCTGCTCCAGAGGTGGCGATGATGGCGGTTCCTGGTGCGGCAGTGGCGGCGATGGCAACGAATTTGCCAACTTCAAATGATGTGGGAATTGAGTCTTTGCTGGAGGAGTGTATTAAGCACGAGGCGTCGGACTTACATATTCAGGTAGGATTGCCGCCGGTTTTGAGGATTGATGGTAGTTTGCGACCGATTACAACTTATCCGATTTTGTCAAATGAAATGGTACAGAAATTGGTGTTTTCGACATTAGATGAAGATCAGCAGAAGATTTTGGTGAAAGATAAGGAGTTTGATTATTCG
Source organism: uncultured Candidatus Saccharibacteria bacterium (assembly GCA_947565505.1). Lineage (GTDB taxonomy): Bacteria > Patescibacteriota > Saccharimonadia > Saccharimonadales > Saccharimonadaceae > Nanosyncoccus. The sequence continues at coordinate 10,663 of CANOGH010000006.1, forward strand.
TTTGCTTTTGGGGATTTAGGGCGTTTTCGTGTGAACGCTTTTCAGGAAAAGGGGAACATGGCGGCAGCTTTCCGGCTGATCCCGAATAACATTAAAACGGTTGAGGATTTGGGGTTACCAGGTGTGGTGACGAGTTTTGCAGATTTTCCACGAGGATTGGTGTTGGTAACTGGTCCGACTGGTTCGGGTAAAAGTACTACGCTGGCGGCTTTGATTGATAAGATTAATTCTGAGAAGGCGGTGCACATTATTACGATTGAGGATCCAATTGAGTTTACGCATCAGTCGAAACGTTCGGTGGTGGCGCAGCGGGAAGTACATTACGATACTTACAGTTTTGCGGTGGCATTGAAATCAGTTTTGCGTGAAGACCCGGATGTGGTGTTGGTGGGTGAGCTTCGTGATTTGGAGACGATTCAGGCGGCCGTGACCTTGGCGGAGACTGGGCACTTGGTATTTGCAACTTTGCACACCAACTCGGCGGCGCAGAGCGTGGATCGTTTGATCGATGTATTCCCGGCACACCAGCAATCGCAGATTCGGACGCAGCTTGCGAGTATCTTGATGGCGATTTGTTCACAGCGGTTGGTGCCTGCGATTGAGGGTGGCCGGATTGCGGTGACGGAAGTTTTGATTGCTAACTCGGCGGTGAGGGCGATTATCCGTGAAGGAAAGACACATCAACTTGATATGGTGATTCAGACGAGTGCTGATCAGGGAATGCAGACTATGGATCGAGAGTTAGTGAAACATGTAAAGGGCGGATCGATCAGTTATGATACGGCAAGGGAATTTGCAGTGGATTTGGCGGGGTTTGACAGATTAGCGAAAGGATAGAAAATGAAGCGATTTAACTACAAGGCAAAGGATCGGAAGACTGGCAAGATTGTTTCGGGTAACGTGCAGGCGGAGAGTGAGCGCGCGGCTGGAAGGATTTTGGTGGAGCAGGGATATACGCCACAGAAGATTACCGATGCGGCAGCAGCCGGTTTGTTTGGTAAACCGCCAAAGGTTTCTGGTAAAGAAAGAATTATTTTTACGCGTCAGTTGGCGACTTTGGTGGGCGCTGGAATGCCGCTCTCGAATAGTTTACGAATGGTGGCAGATCAGACAGAAGATAAGGCGATGAAGGCTGTAGCGGAAGATATTTTGGCGCAAGTTGAGGGAGGTAAGTCTTTAAGTATTGCTTTTGGTAAACATCCAGATGTGTTTAACAAAGTTTACGTATCTTTGGTGACGGCGGGTGAAGCTTCTGGTACTTTGGATCAAGCGTTGCGGCGCTTGGCAGAGCAGCAGGAGAAGGACGCCAATATGATGTCGAAGATTCGAGGAGCGATGACTTATCCGGCAATCGTATTGGTGGTGATTATCGCCGTGGTGATCTTCATGATGGTGGCGGTGGTACCGCAGGTGGAAAATTTATATAAGGATTTAGGTGAAGAACTGCCGATGCTAACGCAGATTTTGGTGGGTTTTTCTAATTTTATTGTGAATTACTGGTGGGTAATTTTGGCGATTTTGGGGGTTTTGATATGGTTTTTCATGCAATTTAGGAAAACGAATGTGGGGATTCAAGTTTTGGCGAAGTTTAAGCTAAACGTGCCGATTTTTAAGGCGTTGTTTTTGCGACTTTATAATGCACGCTTTGCGCGGACCGCACAAATGTTGCTCTCGACGGGTGTACCGATGCTGGAGGCAATGAAGATCTCTGGTGAAGCGATGAACAATGTAATTATGGAGGAGCAAATTAGTGAGGCGGCAAAGATGGTGCAAGGTGGTAAACCGTTAAGTGAATCTTTGAAAGATAGGGACTACATTTTGCCACTTTTGCCACAAATGGCATCAACCGGTGAGCAGTCAGGGCGTATTGACGAAATGTTGGGTAAAGCTGCGCAGGTGTATGAAGATGAGTTGGATGAGCGTTTGGCGGCGATTTCGACGATGATTGAGCCGATTTTGATGGTGGTACTTGCAATCGTGGCGGGTGGTATGGTGGGCGCGATTTTGTTCCCAATTTATTCGTTAGTAGGAAAGATCGGGTCAGGAGTGTAAGTGGGGAAGAATATACTTGACAGGATTTAACTTATGGATATAATGGAGAGTAGATAATTGTCGTTTTAGACTAAAACAAAAAGAAAGGAAAATAAACATGGCAAAAGCAGCGGCGGCGAAGCCCGCAACCAAAAGAAAAGCCGCTACCACAACGGCGAAACGAATGAGTAATAATACACGTGCGACGGCACGAAAAAATAATATGACGATGAACCGAAGTAAAAGTGACGAGAAGCCGGGTTTTACTATTATTGAGGTAGTGTTGGTGTTGGCGATTGCTGGTTTGATCTTCATGATGGTGTTTATTGCTTTGCCAACTTTGCAACGTTCGCAGCGTGATACTCAAAGGCGCAGTGATTTAGCACGCTTGTCATCACAGATTACACAGTATCAGGCGAATAATAACGGAAAGATTCCGGAGAATGGAACGCAGCTAGAGAAACTTCAAAAGCGTTATTTAAGTGATAATGATTTTGCGGATCCGCAGTACGGTTATTACGAGTTGCAGTTTAGGAATGGTAGCGATGTGGTTGGTAGTCAATATTCTAGCGTTGCTGGCGAAGGGAAGGAAGTTGACGGTCAGGTGTATTTCATTCCAGCAGCTAGCTGTGATAATGCAAATGAGACCTTGCTAAGTGCGAATAAGCGAGATTACGCTATTTTGTACAGGCTTGAGGCAGGTTATTATTGCCAGAGTAGTAAATAGGTTCGATTGACTAGGATTTTGAGATAAAATGGGCGTACAATTGGTGCGTCCATTTTGGACGTTAGGCGTTTTTTGGGCTTTTGATTTCGTTTATGGTATAATGAAAATATGGATATAATGATGGAAGTGCTGATTTTGGTGATGATGACGATGCTGGGGGCGATTTTCGGATCGTTTGCTTGTTGTCAGGCATGGCGGTGGCGGTATTACGCTAGGGGAAAGAAGAGCCCAGGGAAGTGGTCAGCTTGCTTACACTGCAAAAAGCGGATTGCCTGGTATGATAATATCCCGGTGGTTTCGTGGTTAGTGCTGGGCGGAAAGTGTCGTTATTGTCGAAAGAAGATTGGGATAGCAGATTTTGTTTCGGAAATTGGGATGGCGGTGGCGTTTTTGATGCTGTCGTGGGCCTATCTGATACCAATTATGGATAATTATACAGTGTGGTCGCAGCAGTTATTAATTGTGGAGATTGCAGCTTTTGTAATGACGCTTTTGCTAATGGTGGTGTTGACGATTTTGGCAGTCTATGATGCTAAATGGGGAGAATTGCCAACAGTGCTTTTGATTGTATCGATTGTGATGGGGGCGATTGTGTGCGGACTGAAGATTGCGGCGACGGGTTTAGATTTGAGGCATAGTGCGGCGTCAAGTAGTTTAAGTTCTCTAGTTTTCATGTTAGAGCAAAATGGTGTTAGTGGCGATGTTTATGTGACTGCACAAATAGTTAGTACGTTTTTGGGCGTAGTAATTTTGGCGGGAACGTGTTTTGCGATTTACAAAATTTCGCACGAGAAGATGATGGGCGGTGGTGATTGGCTGTTAGCGTTAGCATTAGCCTTGGCGCTGGCGGATTGGTGGTTGGCGCTTTGGACGATCTTCTTAGCGAATTTGTTGGGCGATGTGATTGCATTGCCAGGTGCAATTCAGAAGGGTAAGTCAAAGGTGTACTTTGGGCCGTTTTTGGTGTCAGCGTTTGTAGTAGTGTTAATTTTGGGTAATTGTTTGCCGTTGTTAATAAATCCGTAGGAATGGTAAAAAGGGTGAGTAAAAATGAAACAAAATAATGCAATGCCGGTGTTTGGCAAGGGAAATAGTAGTCGGAAATTAAAGCCGAAAAAAGTACCACAGGCGATGCCAATGATGCAAAAGACCGAATCAAGGTCGGTAGGGTTTGACAGGACTTATAATAATTATGGTCAGCCAGAGTTTGGGAAAGCGGTGCCGCAGAAGACGGTGGAACCAGTGGTGCAGAGTGAGCCTCAGCCAGAACCAGTGGAGAAGGAGTTGCCGCCGGTGCAACCCGTGGAGGCTTGGCCGGTAGTTGATATTGTGGAGCCGGTGAAGCGGGCAAGTATATTAATTATTGTTTTGACAGTGGTTTTGGCAATCTTGTCAGTAGTGGCGATTGTGCTGATGGTGTTGGTATTTACGAAACAGTTGGAAACAGGTGAGGTTAATGTTGATCAGGCGGCGCCGGAGGTGGTGGATCAGGTAAGTAGCAATTGCGAGATTACTAAGTGTGTAGAGCAGATTGGTCTCGAAATGAGCTTGGAGGAAGTAAACCAATTAATTGGATTTGAGGGGACCTTGGTTGAGGAGGGCAGTGAGGAATATGTGTGGGATTTTGGCGATGGTGAAACTCTGAAAATTGATTTTGGCGGGGCGAAGGATAGTGTAGTGGCAGAATTGACACGTGAGAAATATACGGATGCAGCGGTAGATTTTGCGCGTTATGATGAGATTCGAGCATTGATGGATAGTGATGCAGGTGCTAATTATGATCAAGTGGTGGAGATTGTGGGCGGTGCTCCAGGAGTGATAATTGAAAAGACGCTAATGTTTACAAGATATTTGTGGGTGAATGAGGACGGTGGATACATGAAAGGGCTGTTTGAGAATGTGGAGGGAGGGAAATGTGCAATGGTAGAGGGACGGTTTTAGCGGAACGGTAGGTTGCGGTAGTAAGCTGCTGGAGCTTGCTACGGGAGATGTTTGATTGTTGGGATCGGGTTTTTCTATTAATAGAGCGTAAAAATCAGGTGTAGTAAATATCTAAAATCAAGGGTCTTTTTTACGACCTATTAGAAGAAAAAGCTAGTTTGGGCTTATAGATGGCGAAAAAGAAGGAAAGTTGAGCATTCTAGTAAATATATTGCTAATCAGTGGTATATTTTACGACTTACTAGAGACGAGCTTAGTGTTAGGTTTCTAAATCTTATGATGGTATTTTCGTGGTGCGGTGCAATTTTTTATCTCACAAAATGGGAATCCCGGGCTACTGTGCATGATGCGACAGTTTGCCCGGGATGTTTTGGTAAAGCAAAGTTAGCAGATGCTTGGAATTGTAATGCGTGTTTTGGTATAATATTTTTGTTAAATATTATTCTGGATTATACTTTTTGTATAATTATTTTTGGCGATCTTCCAGCGATAAATTCAAAGAGATCGCGTCCAGCATTCAAGACATCCAGCATTTCAGCTTTGTCGGGGATAATTCCGCCATGTACTAATACATGCATAAGTCTGACTACTTTCATGGCTGTTTCTTTGGCTGCTTGATCAACCCCTGTTTGGGATCTGTATCTGTTTAAACATTCTTCATGTATAACAGATTCGTATCTTGTCAGCTCTTCAGCATCAGCGATGCCGAAGTGGATTTTCCCTTGCCAGCGGTCATAGAATAACCTGGCTACAATGAGAGCATACTCTAATATTTGTATATTCGTAGCCGTATCTAACCTTTCTGGTATATTATTCGTTATTGCTGCAATCTGTAAAACTTCCATTCCTTTTTCCTCCTTTTTTAAGCTCGACTTGTTGCCGAGTAGTATACAAATGACTACTCGGAAAAATAGTCATCTGTATACTACTCAGCAAAGCATCATCGACGAAGTTAAGGGAAGAAATATTTCAAGAGACATCCATTAAAACACCAAATCATTATATTTCGCTTTACCTTCTAAGGTACTATAAACATATTTCTTATGTTTATACTTTCATTGTAGCACACATCGTTCATAAAGTCAATAGTTTTTATGGTTATTTTACATAAGATCAAAGAAATTATGATTTTTATAGAGAATGTCAAGAGGATTAGATGTTGTAAAAATCACAACAATATTTTACTATTTTTGATCATGTGCTTTATTCCGTATCAGTGTGAAACTTTTCGTGTACTTCCTTTAGGTGTGGATCGGTGACATGAGTGTAAATTTGGGTGGTGGAAATATCAGCGTGTCCGAGCATGGTCTGGACAGAGCGGATGTCAGCACCATTCATTAATAAATCAGTAGCAAAGCTGTGGCGCAGAGTGTGCGGGGAGACATGTTTGGTAATGCCAGCTAATTTGGCGTATTTTTGAACAATACGTTCAACGGAGCGAGCAGTCAGCCGACGGTAATTGCCGGAAGTGTCAACTGTTTGAAGGTTGCGACTATTATTGAGAAAGAGGGGAACAAGGGAATCGGAACGTTCGGCAAGGTAATCCCGAACCCGGTCGGCGGCGGCTTCAGAGATGAAGACGGGGCGATCCTTGCGACCTTTACCACGGACCATAAATTCACGACGTTCAAGATTGATAGAATCACGATTGAGCGCGACTAATTCGGAAACACGTAGCCCACCGGAAAAAAGTAATTCAATAATGGCGCGATCGCGGAGGCCGGTTTCGGTAGAGAGGTCAATTTCATTAAGTAAGGCTTCAATTTCGTCAAAATGCAAAAAGGTGACTTGCTTACGGACGACATGTGGTAACTCGATCAATGTGGGGTCAAGTGTGGGGATATTTCTTTGTGTGAGATATTTGAGAAAGCCCCGCAGAGCGATGAGGTGATAGGCTTGAGTTATAGCCTCGAGATTTTGACCGTGAGCATCTTCCTCGCGGTTGAGGCGGAGGCGAAATTTGCGTAATAATTCCTGATCAATATCTTGGGGCTTGAGGTCGTAACCTTTGCCGGAAATATCTCCTGCAAGATCAAGAAAACGTAGCAAATAACGTTCGTAATTTTCGGCGGTTTTGATAGAGCGGCCTTTTTCGATTTCGAGATGTTCGGTAAAATCTCCAATTAATTCATGCACTAACATGAACTGATTATAGCATAAAGATAATTGACGGAAAATAGACGGAAGCGTATAATATGGATATGACAAAAAAAGAAGCACGTCCAGAAAATTACAAATGGGTTTATAACCTTGGTGTAGTCGGGCTAGCTGCGATGGCGATGGTTTGGTTTTGGTTGGCTATACAAATATCGTGTATGTCACCGGAGGCCTGGGGTTTTAGTGGAATCTATTCTATTGTAATAGCATTTTTGGGTGGGCCGTTTTGGTTGGCGATTGGGTGTTTGTGTTTGGCATATGCAAAGAAAGTGCCGGTGGATTACAGAGTGGATGTGACGATGATCGGGGCTTTGAATATTTTAGGAATTGTTTTCACGGTTGGTTTTCCGATATTCTATAAGTTGACGTTGGTGGTATGGTTAATTTATTTTGGGGCTATATTTGGATGGATAATTTACCGGTCGTCAGTGAGAAAGTCGATGAAAGATGCTTAGAATAGCCACTCTAAACAGGGAAATGTGAGGAAAAATAGTTGTTGCAATCTGAGCTGGAGCAAGAGAATTTTTATAAAAATCGGGATCGCTAAGTTAGCGCTGTTCGATTTTAGATGTGGAAAGTGTGTATTTCGGTGAGAAGTGATGACGATTGGGGAATTGAGATTTTTGCCGGTTTTAAGAGCTGTAAAATTTTTTTGTTGGCTTCAATAACCTATGTTCTGACGGAAGCAGCGTTTTTTGATTTTTGAGTAAAATAAGCATAAAAAAGTACTTGACTTTTTTAATAATGTGTGCTAAACTAGAGGTATAAGCTTGAGAAGATCAGGTTTATTATAGAAGTTTAGAGAAATTAGATATCTGCGGAGTGATTTGCTAGGTCCCTCCTTTAAATCCTAGGGCAGAGTTAGATTTTGGTCTGATTTTGTCGTCCTCCGCAGATACCTGGTTTTTTGGGTGAAGTTTGATTGCTTGGTTAGACTTTAGGGCCGCGGTTTGTTGCGGAGAGGTTGATTTGAAGTGTGATCCCGGGAAGGGATTTTTTGATGAATAGTGAGGCGCCGTAGTGCGAAAAGTTGAAATTTTGATTCTTTAGCTGGGTTTTCATTCCTTATAGTTTGCTCTGGGGGTGCGTTGATTAACCATGAATGGGTTTTGTTGAGTGATGAGATACTAAGGTGCAAGTTGAAATTTAAGATTTTATTCACGTAATTTGACTTTGATATTTGGATTATTATTTTGATGGTAAAATATTGATGATGAATATTGATGATGAATATTGATGATGAATATTGATGATGAATATTGATGATAGGATAATTATGGGGCGAAGTAGATTTTGTTTCTCAATTTTTAAAATGGGATATGTAGGTAGCAATTTTGAATGAAAATCCGAAACGATGAAGGTGATGCTCGTGGAGAGTTTGTGATATAATGGGGTAAATCGGAGGCGGAGATGTTTAGTGAAATTGAGAAAGATTATCGAAAGGGACTACAAGAGGCGCGATTTTGGCGGTTTTATGGGTGGCGGTCGTTAGTGGCAATAGTGTTAGCAATGGTTGTGATTTTTGTGTTGGGGGTAAATAGTTGGTTAGCGGCAGGGTGTTTAAGTGTGATTTTGGTGGGACTAGTGGCGTGGTTTTTCTGGAAAGATACGAAGATTGTGTTGGGCAAGCGAGTGCAACGTAAAAGTGTGATTGAGAGATTGGTGGAGTATTTTCGGGAGGATGATAAGTTGAGAGTGAAAAATTTGTTGGTTGACTTGAAACGGCATGGGGTGCAAACACGAGAAGAGATCAAGATAGCGCTGGATTATTATGAGAGGAAACAACCGGTGCAGGCAAAGACGGGGATTTTGGAATGGGTGTTGTCGATTGCGGTAGCGCTGGTATCAATTGTGGTGGTGGCATATGATGAAGCTTCAGCGACAGTGGATATGGAGAAGCTATTTAATATTTTGAAGCCGACTTTAGGGCTGATTGTGGCGATTATTGTACCAATTGTAGTAGCGAAGATGGTGGTGAATTTTTTGGCGGTGCCACGGGCAAAATTAGATTCTATTTTGGTGGAAGATTTGGCGATAATTTATATGCAATATGATAAATTTGAGGATAAATTAAAATAAGTTATAAGAAAGAGAAGAAGATGTTTAAAGCAATGACACTAAATATGATGGTGAAGAATGTGGCGGAGACGTTGAAGTTTTATGAAGATAAACTGGGATTTGAGAAGGTTTTGAGTGTACCAGAAGAAGCGGAAAAACTTGATTTTGCAATTATGAAGAAAGACGAGGTTACTCTGATGTTGCAAGAGCAGGAGAATTTGCGAGCGGAATATGAGACGGTAGCGCAGGGTGAGATTGTCCCGACTTTTACGATGTTTATTAATGTGGATGATGTAAAACAGCTATATGAAGAGTTAAAAGGTAAAGTTGAGCTGGCGAAGGATTTACACAAAACTTTTTATGGACAGGATGAGTTTGCAATTTTTGATAATAATGGCAATATTTTGACTTTGGCACAAGGTTGATGGTAAATATCTCGCAATACTAAGATGAACATAATTAGCTCATCAGAATATTCTTCTGAATGGTCCTGGTCATACTTACAGAGTGATTTCCTGAAAGTGTTCTTCCGCCGTGTTTCTCCTACCATGATTATAAAGTCTTCTCGCTTTGCTAAAGCTAGGCTATATTTCCACCAATTCTTAATTTTCTTACCATTTTTATGATTATAGACGTTATTATAATGTTCATGGAGTAGGACTGTAATCTGTAAGGATAATTCTTATATCATATTAATTTAATACTATGATCATGATTGCTTGTTCTAGTATAATCTTATAATTTATAAGATATGTCGTTAAATGCTTGATCATCATGTTGATTTTATTTTGCAGTTTTTGTTTTAATGCAGTTTATAATATTATGGATTGCATAAATTGTCCTGCTGAATCCAATGATAGTCACTAAGTTTGCCACAAACATTAATTAATGTTTTATTATTGGCATACTATTTAAATATTTTTTCGGACACTATCTTATTGAACATTGTTTCTAGTGGTTTAAGGTTGTTCTCAACTCTGCCGACTAACGAAGCGTTGTTTAATTCTTCACCAATGGCTTTGTTCCAATCAATTTTATATCTCGCTTTGTTTGCAATTATTTGCCAAAATATTCTTTGCGCGCGACCATTGCCTTCGCGAAATGGGTGAATAAAATTTAGTTGTTCATAAAAATATGCGAGACGTTTTATAAAATTTTCTCGATCTAGATTATGCAGACAATTTTCTTTATGTAGGTTATTGAAGATAAATTTGGTTCCATTTTCTAGGTAAGCATAATCTAAAAAGTATTCTTTATTGCCTTTACGAATGTTAACTTTTCGCAATTCTCCGGCCCAATCGTATATTTTGCTGAACAAGTTTCTATGAATTTTTTGTAATTCAATCAAATCTACAGTATGAGGAATATCATCTAGAGATATTTCAGCAAGCGCAACAATATTGCCTTCAACTTTTCTTAATTCTGGGTAGTTTGTCGCTCCGACTAGATTTCGTAAAATGCCAGTTTTCGGGTCAATGTATGGATCGACAAAACTTAGTATTACTTCACGCCATATCTAGAATAAACTTGCTGGGCGGCTTCTTTTGCGGAGATTTTACCAGCTATATATTCATCAAGAGTTTTCTTTGTACTTTGAGAAATATGGAGCCCTTCTAATTTCTCATTAGCAATTGCTTGCTTTACTTTTTCTTTTCGTCCTTCCATGTATATATTATATCAAACAAAAATATCTTCTGCAATATGTTGCAAAAGACATATCAAATTTCGTCAATGGTGGAGCGGAGGCGACTTGAACGCCCTACCTCAGCAATGCGAATGCTGCGCTCTACCAGGTGAGCTACCGCCCCACATGGGATTATTGTAACATACCAGATAGGATTTGAGTAGGGTTTTCTGGCTAGAAGATTTAGCACGTTTATTGAATACGAATTTGACAGCTATGGCATGAAAAGATTGTCCAGCCGTGTCTTTTTTATAAATGTAGAGATGGCAACTTTGGTAAAATCATTCTTGGGATAAAAGTAACATAGGATGGTAGTACACAATGCTGGTAGAAAAGAATTTATGTTATAATGAAGGGAAGAAGGAGAAGAATATGACAACTAAAAATAAAAAAATGACGCAGTCGACTGAAGAGGGTAGTGCGACGGGCTTAGTGATCTTTGCGATGGTGATGGCAGTGCTTTTGGTAGTGACGGGTGTAGTAGTGTATTGTTGGACAAGGAATAAATATGAAGATAGAACTAATGATGAGGATAGCACGGGCGTGGTAGAGGATCAAGCAGAAATGAAAGCGTATAAAGTTGGAGAACAGGTAAGATTGAAGGATGGTTCGTCTTGGAACGTGCTAGAGGACAGTAATGAGGATGAGGATACGGTAGTATTGTTTGGCCAGGAAGATATGAATGACGGTACGATCGCAGTAAATCAGATTACCAATTACCTTGAAGAAACGTATCCGGAATTTCTAAATAAAGCTTTGAGAGCCGAGGAAGGTGACGGTGTGGTGTGGGCACGTCTGTTGACGATTGATGAATTGAGTAAATTATCGAGTATTGAGGTGGCGGAGTTGGTTCCGGGCACAAGTCTACAAAATGGGATTACGCCGGAATACGTTTATATGCGTGATACAGTTATTGATGATGGTAAAGTGGACTTATCAGCTGAAGGTGCGATGCCGATGATGATTAAGACTCCTGCTGAAGCAAGTGATGAACCGGCACGTTTGGTGGTTGGTGAGCAGGCGGATACTCTACCAGTACGGGCAGTAATAGAAATTTCCAAAAAGTTATTGATGTAGCTCATAGAGACGGGCGAATAACTTCCTAGGGCTAATGTTCTGGGAAGTTTGGTTTGCGGGAGAAGTTGGATATTGCTATGCTGTGGAAAATAAAGTAAAATAGGAGGTAGATAAAGATTGGGGAGTGGAGTTATGATTGATTATGTAGTAAATATGTTCCGGGGTTTTTGTATGGCGTTAGCGGATAGCGTGCCGGGCGTTTCTGGTGGAACAATTGCGTTTATTCTGGGATTTTATGATAAATTTATCAAGTCGCTGAATGATTTAGTGTTTGGTAAAAAGGCAGAGAAGAAGGTTGCACTGAGGTTTTTGTTGAAATTGGGTATTGGCTGGGTAATCGGTTTTGTGTTGGCGGCGTTAGTTTTGACGAAGCTGTTTGATTCACATATTTATGTAGTGAGCTCGGTATTTTTGGGATTTATTATATTTTCGATACCGTTAATCATGATGCAAGAAAAAGAAACTATGAAAGGCAAGTATGGCAACGTGATTTTTACGGTAATAGGGATTGCGATTGTGGCGTTGATCACGTATTGTAATCCGGTAGGAGGGAATGAAGGGGGAGTCGACGTGGGGGATTTGAGCATCGGAACGGCGATTTATGTGTTTTTGGTGGCGATGGTGGCGATTTCGGCAATGGTTTTGCCGGGGGTGTCTGGGTCAACTTTATTGTTAATTTTTGGACTGTATATACCGATTATGAAAGCGATAAAGAGTTTTTTGCATTTAGAAATGCAGTATTTGCCGACATTGATAATATTTGGTTTGGGGATAGTGAGTGGGATTGTTTTGGTGATTAGGTTAATCAAGATGGCGTTAGCTAAGTTTCGGAGCCAGACAATTTATTTAATTATGGGATTGATGCTGGGGTCGTTGTATGCGATTGTAATGGGGCCAACGACTTTGGAGGCGCCGGTCGAGCCACTAAGTTGGGCAAGTTTCAGTGTGGTAGGCTTCATAGTGGGGGGGGGAATTATTTTAGGTCTAGAGTGGGTAAAGAAGATGCTGGAAAGACGTGGGGTTGATAATGTTACTGGCATCGAGTCGCAAAAACCCTAGCACTACTCTCTCAAAGTGCTTATACTATCATTGTATCACAGAATTATTAAAAAGTCAATAGCTATTTTATGAAAATGTGATTAGTGTTTTGTTTTGTCGCAAGAAGGTTGATGTAAGTTTCGGAGTAGATGAATTTCATGATGTCTGCGTGAATACTGATCATAAAACGGTTTGGCTGAATTCAAGGATCGAGATGGCTTTGGAGGAAAGAAGGGTGAGTGTTTGTAAAATATACATTCTATATTGAATATTTTAGTAAAAGATCTCATAGGAAAATGAGTTGAACTTGCTGCAATTTATATATTTAAAAAATAGCTAAGATCAAGGGATTTGATGTTAACTGGTTCTAGGAAAATGAGGCGAAGGAAAGACGCTATATGGTGTTTGATTTTTTATTTTTTTGAAGTAAATATTATAGAGCGGACTGACTATCCAAATAATTATTTGACGAGGGGTTAAATATTATGAGTTTTAGAATAGATTGTTGATGAATTTAATATATTCGTTGATAAAGTTGCTGTTTTTGCTGGCGAAGACGAGTTGTTTGGCGAGTGGAACATCGTCAGTGATAATGTTATCTACGCCGAGATCGATCATTCTTTGGATGTTTTCGGATGAGTTAACTGTCCAGGCGTAGATATCTTTGCCGTGGTCATGGAGGCTGTTGACCAGGCGAGGGGTAATGTTTCTGGCTTCAATACTGAAACTATCAGCGGCCGGCAGGGTATAAAGATCACCATAGGCGATGCTCATAACGTAAACGGTTTGCAGGTTAGGATTGAGGTTTTTGAGATTTTCGAGGACATGATAATATTGTGAGGAAACGACGCAGGAATTGGTAAAATTTGTTGTTTGAATGAGGTTGGTGACGGATTGTTCGAGATTAGTTTCGTGGCCGTGAGGTTTGAGCTCAATATTGAGTTTTATAGTGTTGCGTTTGGCCCAGGAAATAACTTCTTCAAGTAGTGGAATGCGTGCATCTTTAAATTCAGGACTAAGAAAGCTGCCGGCGTCTAAGTTTTGGAGATCAGTATAGGTGGTTTGCCAGATATTTTGACGCATGCCAGTGGTGCGAACGAGGTTGTGATCATGTAGGACAACGAGTTTGCCATCGGAAGTTTGTTGAACGTCGAGTTCGATCCAGTTGGCGCCTTCGGCTTTGGCGGCGGTGAAGGCTAGCATTGTGTTTTCGGGATAGTTGAGAGAGGCGCCACGGTGGGCGGTAATTTCGAGGGTGCGTAAGTATTCGATGTTGAAGTTATAGTCGCCTCGGTAAAGGTGATAATTGAGCACCGAGCCGCCGATAATGGCAAGTAAAACGAGTGAGCTGAGGCTAAGTTTGAGGAGGTGCTGAAGATGGGGCTCTAGCGGTGCTGATGAGAAATGTAGGTGTCGAGGTGGTTGTTGCAGTTCTTGTTGATGATGGTAAAAAAGTACAGAGATGCCGGCATAACTAATGGGAACGCTAAGAACGGAGAAGATTAAAATTGAAATCATGAGGAATAACCCGATGATAGATATAAGGATGCTTTTAAGGATAAGATTGGCGAAGATTTTATCTAGAGAGATAATGATAAAAATACCTAGCATAACTACGGCGAAAAAGATAAGAAAAATGGCAAACTGTAGGCCTAAAAGGATAAGGATATCTTTGAGGTGGTGATGTTTGCCTAAAATAAGGCTTTGACGTCTTGATTGATTGAAAGAAAGATTATAGAGCACAAAATAGTGAAGAGCGTAGAGCCAGCGTGCCAACAGAATTACTAAGCCGGTAATAAAGAGGCAGAGCAGGGTCAATAGAAGCGGGGTTTGAAAAATAAAATCTAAGATGAATTCGGGAATTTTAATGGAGGAAATGAAGCTGGAGGCGATGCCAAAATTGAGAAAAGGAATGAGAAAAAGTACGAAGAAAGCCAGCGCGAGGTTGCCTGGACGAATAATGGTAGTGTAACGTTTGGCGGTGAGCCTGAATACTTCAAAGAGTTTGATAGTTTTTTGACTGGCGGAGGCGTCAAGAATGATAATAATGGCGATAATATCAAAAATAGTATAAGCAAGAATGCAAAATAATAAAATAACAAGTGTTAATAAAGTGAGCGGATTGAAGATGAATTGGAAAATATTTTCTAGGGTGAGATATTGAAAGCCGGTTAGATGTAGTACGAAATCAAAGATTTTGAGGAAAAGTGGAGTAAAAATGAAAAAACTGGCTAGTTTGAAAGAACTTTCGAAAGCAATCAGAGTCCAAAAGTTAAACTTGAGCAGTTGGTAGAATTTTTTGAGATTTTGCATAGTGTAATCGCTTTTGATTATAACAAAATTAAGTAATTTTGATAAGGGATGAGGGAGTGCATAGACTGAACTTGTGCCAGCGTTACAGGTTCGGATAGTAGGAATAGTGTTGAACTTGTTCCTGGGTTACAAGTTCAAAGAGAAGGCTGATGGTGGAAGCTGGTTTGCGGAGAAGAGAAAGTTTAAAATAAGCTTTAAAAAAATCAGATGGTGAGTTGATGAAATAAGTAATAGAGGTAGGAAAATTGGGCATGGTTTAGCTGGAATAGCAAAAATGATATAATGGAATAAAAGTTGTTAAAAAGGAATTAGAGATGAAATTTGTAGAACTAAATAATGGAGTGAAGATGCCGATTTTGGGTTTTGGCACCTATCAAATTCCATCTGAAGAGGTGGAAAAAGCGGTGAGCGAGGCGATTGAGGTGGGATATAGAAGTTTTGATACGGCCGCGCGATATAATACGGAACGGGGACTGGGTCTTGCGATGAAGAAGAGTGGAGTTTCGCGCAAGGATTTTTTTATTACAACTAAGGTGTGGTTAGATAATTATAGTTATGATAAGTGTAGGCATTATATTGACCAGGCGCTGGAGAATTTGCAGACGGATTATTTAGATTTAGTGCTAATACATCAGCCGTTCGGTGATTATTACGCAGCGTATCGGGCTTTGGAAGAGGCATACCAGGCAGGGAAAATTAGGGCGATTGGGGTAAGTAATTTTGCACCCTTTAGGCTAGTGGATATGTGCTTATTTGGTAGAGAGGTGATTCCGGCGATCAATCAGGTAGAAGTTAATCCTTTGAATCAGCGAGTGGAAGAGCAGGAAATTATGCAAAAATATAATGTACAGATGGAGGCGTGGGCGCCGTTTGGTGAGGGTAAAAATGGCATGTTTGAAAATGTTGTTTTGCGAGAGATTGGACGGAAGCATGGTAAAAGTGTGGCTCAAGTGATTTTGCGGTGGTTGGTACAGCGTGAGGTGGTGGTGATTTGCAAGTCTACTCATCAGGAGAGAATGAGGGAGAATTTTGAGATTTTTGACTTTGAGCTGGACAATGAGGATATACAGAAGATTCGGGAGTTGGATACTGGTGAGACTTTATTCTTTAATCCTCAGACTGTAGAGACGGTGGAAAAGTTTAACCAAAAAATGCAAGAAAGGAAGTGGTAAGAGCATTATGAAAACTTTTGTTTTGGCTACTAGTAATCAAAATAAATTGAAGGAATTCTAGCAAATTTTGCAAGATTGGGAAATTAAAACTTTGAAGGAGATTGGTTTTGACCAGGAAGTTGAAGAAACCGGTGAGACGTTTGAAGAGAATGCAATGATAAAGGCGGAAGCAGTACGGGCGTATTTGCGTCAGAAAGGCCTGGATTATATTGTTGTGGCAGAAGATTCTGGTTTGTGTGTTGATGCTCTGGATGGAGCACCAGGAGTTTATACGGCGCGTTATGCGGGTGAACACGGCGATTACCGGGCAAATATTGATAAATTATGGAGAGAGTTGGCGGGCAAAGAGTCACGTACGGCGTATTATATTTGCGTGTTAGCGATACTTTATCCAGATGATGAGCGTAAAGTTTATATTGGTAAAACTGAAGGTGAAATTATTGACGAGGAGCGAGGGGCGAACGGTTTTGCTTATGATGTAGTATTTTACTCAAAGGAATTACAGAAAACCTTTGGCGAAGCGGAGGATAAGGAAAAAAATCAGATTTCTCATCGTGCTAGAGCGATTAAACAATTGGTGCGGGAATTGGAGGGGAATTAGGAATTTGAAAAAAAATGTAGTATAATGATAACGTAAGTACTATGTAAAAGAATAGGTAATAAAAACTAGGAGGCAAATATGGCAACAAAAGCCACGGCTGCGTCGAATAAGTCAAGTTCAAAAGCAAAAGCAAAGACGACTAAGGCGCGGTCAACATCAAAAACAACAAGTAAGAAAATGAGTCGCGCAGAGGAGGTCGGTTACGATACGGTCGGTCAAGTAGCTAAGGGTGTAGGATTTTTGTCGATTCTAGAAGCTTTGGCGGTAGGTGTGATGGGAATTTTAATGATTTTGTATCCGGATACGGTAACGAAGGTAGTGTTCTATGTGATCGGCATTTTCTTAATGGTGAAGGGGATTTATAAAGTTATTAATTTCTTTGCGATGCACAGCAAGACTGATTTTTATAACAATGATTTGCTCTATGGGGTGATCGCTCTGGTGTTTGGGGTTTTGATCGTGGTGTTGTATGAGCGGTTGCAAGAAGTACTAGGCATTATTATCGGCGTCTGGATTATTTATAGTGCATTAGTGCGTATGAATACTTCAATTAAAATGCATGCGGCTGGACTGAGAGAATGGTTTTACGTTTTTCTGTTTTCGGCGGTAATGCTGGCCCTGGGTATTTATGCGATTGTTAACTTCTCAATTTTGCCAGCAACGTTAGGTTGGGTGCTACTAGCTTCGGCGATTGTGAGTATGATTGACGATACGCTCTTCATGCGACGATTGCATGACGTTTTGAATAGTTAGTTCATAATTGAAGTTACAGAATAACTCCCGTAGAGATGCGGGGGTTATTTATTATATGAATGTTTTTGGTATTTTTTGGATAAAAAGTGGTTTCAGGGGTTGATTTTTAGGAAGGGTTGGCGTATAATGATCGTAGTGGATTCGTAGCTCAGTTGGTTAGAGCGCTGCCCTGTCACGGCAGAGGTCGCGAGTTCGAGTCTCGTCGGATCCGCCATAGAAAATCCCTGAGCTTAGGCTCGGGGGTTTTCTATGTAAAAGGGGACGATGGGGCGAGAACTCGCGCACGAACGTGGAGTTCGTCTGCAGGAGTGGTGATAGTCGAAAAGGGAACGAGTTTGCTTTTAGGTATTATGAAATGTGCAAAAGGTTTTTTCTTGAGGGAAAATTTAATCTTGCCGATTTAGCTAGAATATGATGATTTCTTTGGAGGGATTTATTTTCAGCTCGACATGTCTTTTGAATCGATAGTAAATAAAAGACTTTAATCTGAGATTATTCATCATCGTGGAGCCAAAAAGGAGCTAAAAACTAAAAACATTCGTAATTTCCTATCTAGAAGAACGGAGGTGTAAATCGATTTGGAAAATGTATTAGACTTATTTTTTATAATGGTTGGGGGTTTGATTAATATCAGTTCGAAAATTTTGGGAATTGGACAAAAAGTAAAGCCCTACCGCAGCGATAAAAGCGTTGGCAGGGCTAGTCTACTTTGTTACTTATTCTTACGCTTCATGGATGCCGAGTAAGTCCAGCCAGATTCCCAGATGGGGGTCATCTTTCAGGTTGCGCAGGTTATACCAAATCTGGTCCTGGTCCCAAAGCTCGTTAAGCGTATTTTGAATATCGCTGAAGATATAGAAAGCCAAGAAAGTGTCCTCCCATTCTTTAGCACCACTGAAAGCGATGCGGATTTCGCCGGTAGTTTGACGGACGCTCTGCTCGTCTTCTTCTCCGGAGAGACGGACTTCGTTGTATTCAGTGACCAGGATGTCATAAGGGATCCGAATCCCGCCATACCAGTGGGTCAGACCATAATTTGAAAGAATCTCCCAATAATCGCCGTCCAGCTCGGTCAAACGCTGTATGCTGGCGAGCTTATCGATAATAGGCCGTGCAATGTCTTGTGGAACTTTGCCGTCGATCATCTTACAGAAGTTTGCGGGAGTATCTCCGCCAGTAGCGGCGCGGTCCGGGAAAAGGTTTAACATGTTCATCTTAATGGGAGCGTAGTCGCCACCGCCCTGATTGCTTTGAATATCCAGCATATAATATGGTATTTTGTCTTTGCTGTACTGGAATTCAACGAGGCATCGCCAGCCATTCGGCAGAATATCGCGATGGCGGCAGACAAGTGATTCAATGGAGCGCATGATTTGTGCGTTCAACTGGGGTTTGCATTGTGACTGATAATTTAGAACTTTCATGATAATTCCTCCTACAAAATGGTGAGGAATGAAGTAACAAGTAGATGTTAAGGTCCAGTGTCGTGCTACTTCATTCCTGGTTTAATCAGTGGTCGCAGTTGTAGATACGCATAATTTTCATCCAATGATGGATGACAGGATTTCTGCGCAGGTCTTCCAGCTCGTAACTGTGCTGGATATTTTCCTGGGTTTGAGCCAGGGTGTGTTGGATGGAGTCCAGAATCCAAATTGCGAAGAATAGATCCTGTTCCTGGCTGGCGCCAGAGAAACTGATTAAGATTTCGCCGGTGTTTGTATGAGGCTCGTCAGCATTGACGAGGAATTCGTACGGTATACGAATTCCTCCATACATAGAGGCGATTTTGCAGGTATCTCGGAGCCATTCTTTCTGGACTTTGCTGAGCTGGTCGGGGCTTTCGACACTGGAAATTTCATTGACGATTCCGGTGTCTTTTTTGCCAAGCCGCTCCAGCATGTACAGAAGATCGTTGCGTCCGTCGGCACCAGTGTAAGGCTGTTCCGGAAAATTCTCCAGAGTGGCCATTTTAGCTATGGCGTAACTGCCGCCTGCGCCTTCCTGCAGATGCAGGTGGAAGAAAGTGCTTTCTCCGGATTTCATTTTTACTATCAGTTGCCAGCCTCTTGGCACAGTGAAACCGTACTCGCTCGTAGCTCTTATGATAGCGCGCTGAATGGCTGTAACCAGTTGGACGTAATAGGAACGGTTATCGTTTTCGTTATGCAAAATTATCATATTTTGCACCTCCTTTTTAGTCTCCTGCGATGTTTCACCGCGGGGTAAAAATTTATGGGTTAGATAAACTTTTATCCCGTGGCGAATAATCAAGTAACACGTTAAAATGCGTGGACTGAGAATCCATATTCTTATTTTATTATAGATTTGCTATTATGTCAATAGTAATGTTTGCTTTGAGATTTTGTATTATCCTCTCCTCCCCCTACCAGACGGACGAGGTAGAGAGGAAAGACAGCGGAGAGAGAAACC
>CANOGH010000007.1 GCA_947565505.1 uncultured Candidatus Saccharibacteria bacterium
TTTTACGACAAATACCAAATACTTTAAGACTATCAGTAGCTATCACCGGGATAAAGGTTGGCCCGATGAGAAGTATTGTTGTTTTTTGCTTTACTATACTCTTTCTCCCCCTACCAGACGGACGAGGCAGAGAGGAAAGACAGCGGAGAGAGAAACCGTAGAAACGGTTAATATCATAAGCAACATAGGAACTACCAGGATCAAAAACGTAATAGTAAGCATTCTCTGAATCATTTTTGATCATGCTTGACCAAAATGCGCCATTAATACCTAAGTAGCTGAACGTTCCATTCTCGAGGCGTGGGTGCCCGCTACGGGTTAGTCAGGCAACGCAGTGAGCAACCTAACCAAAATACATCTTCATATGATGCATAAGTAATAGTATTGTTCAGATAAAGATCGTGATCACGGTCAGATTTGACGGTTAGGGTTTTTGTATAATAATGTACGCCATAGCCAGCCAGTCTCAGTGCGCCAGCATTGAAGCCAAAATAGCCGCTATGGGTTTAATTGACTAAGCACCGAGCAACGAACCCAAACCTACGTAGGTGTGAACTGGAGGGATAAAGCTTAGCATCACCAAAATTCAAACTATACGTACCGTATCCGTCGTGGGCTGGTACTGTTGACCAATATAATGTACCACCTCCAAAAGCTTTGAGCGCAGCATGAGTTAGATCAACGTAGCCGCTACGGGTAAAATTGCGACCCCAAACAACGTATGGGGTAACTGAGCCAACGAATGTTATGATGGGATGGATATGTGTTTGTATCACTGATACTGAGGCGGCCGGCGTTAGCAAGAATAGTATAAGCGATGCTAGTCCAGTGGTAACTATCGTGACCAGCATGCCTGAGAGAAGCAGTTGTGAGGGTGATATTCCCGCTACGGGTAAATCAGTGCGCGAGACAGCGAGTCAAGAAGCCGTACCAACGTAGAAAAGGGTTTGAGAGATAAGAATCATAAGGATTGGCGTGAAGGATGTAGGATAAGTTAGGCCCGATAGCGGCGGTACGAGACCAGTAGTTGCCGTGATGTCCAAGTACCCTAATGGAACCAGTGCCAAGCTCGACATTGCCGCTACGGGTAAATTATTGATTTTGGCAGCGTAGCGGGAAGCTGTTCCAATGTACGCCGTAATTGGATAAGTAAGTATCCGTGTTACTTAAAAGGAGACGATAGGCATTACTAATATTCAGGTAAGCAACACTAGACCAATAAAAGCTAAGGTGACCTGCATCTCTCAAAGAGCCGGTAAGTAGATCAGTGGCGTCGCTACGGGTAACTAGTTCGTAATACATCGCACCGCAAAACCATGCCAACGCGCATCATTGTGAGACACATACGCTTTCACATTATGGAAATTTAGATTATAAGCATCATTAGAATTATGATAAGCAATATCGGCCCAATAATAGCTAGTATTACTCACCGATCTTAACGATCCAGTTTTTAAAACGGCTAGCCCGCTACGGGTAGTTAGAAGTTAAACAACGCGCTGACAAGCCACCCAGACGCCCAGCATAATTTGATAAATAACTAAGTTCCTCGTGAAATAGAAACCGATATGCACTACTAGCGTCCGAAAATGCTGTACTTAGCCAAAATCTCCCATCATTTCCTAAATTTCTGAAAGAATTCGTACTCAGCCCAATTTGCCCGCTACGGGTAAAATCAGTTCGTGATGCAGCGTACGGAAAAGCCGTGATGGCGAAAGCTATTGTATGCGGGATAAGTGCTAGCGCCGTCAATGTCGAGTCGATGAGTGTAATCGGTGGTAGTGTAGGCTATCTTTGCCCACACTAAGCTGATGCTGTTGACAGACCATAATTCTCCAGTCAAAACCTTGACTGCGCCGCTACGGGTAAAATAGTCGCGGTAGCGTAAGAAAAATACATACAGCTAAACGGTTAACGAGCGGTGATTTCGGCAATGTGATTTAGACGTGTGAAATTGGTAGGATTGATCCTGGCGGCGTAGAGAGTATTTTTGAGCTCAGAAAGTTGGGTCGATGAGTAGCGTTTGGGGACGTCAAGGTTAGCGAGGTGTTGGCGTAAATTAGATTGATGACAGAGGTGACAGGTTGCCGGAATAGCTGAAACTTGCTTGAGGATACTATCATTACCAAAAACGATCATCGAAAAAACTGGCACAGGGTGAGGAAAAATAGTCTGAACGGCTTTAACGTGAGTGTCATTTTGTTTGACTGGATTATAGAAGCGATGCTTCTCTTTACCATAATCAAAGACTGCTGTCCAGTGGATTTGATCACCTCGACCATAGATCCAGCCTCCAAGGTCCTTAGATTCAAACACGAAGATTCCCTGTTCGCCTAGAGCAATGCAGTCGATTTGAGTGAGATCGGATTCGCTAGTGGGTGCAAGGTGAGTTCCGGGTTTGGGCAAGTAACAATCAGGAAAAATTAGCGTCGGATCAAAGATCTTTTGTAGGCTAAAAACGAGGCGGGTTTCGGCGGGAGTAAGCGTGGGCGGATAGGGTGAAGTAACTTTGGTCCCCCGAATTTTATAAGTTGAATCGTTAATCATATCCCTATTTAAGCATAATTAATATCAATAAACAAGTTGATCAATTTGAATTTATTGTGATAATGGTAGTTTTATTGGAAGAAAATGGTTAAGGTGAAACGTAATTTATAACAATAGTCATCTGGAGATTTTTTGTTATAACTTATTCTTCTTATATAATCAAGCATGAAATCTTGGATATTATAACAGATTATTCTACTAGAATTAGTATTGACTTTTGTGATAAAGTGTGATAAAATGGAAGTATAACCATAAAATTTGGCTTATGGTAGGGATTTTTATGCACAAAAATTAAACTATAAGGGTAAAAATTTATTAAATTAAAGGATTTTCTCTTCAGTTTTACAATGATGAATTGGAATATTTGGGAGAAATGTAAACTAGGAAATAGAGGTTTGACTAAGGATAGCAAACTTAGCAAACCATGATAACAGTAAATTGCTAAATCAATCATCAAAATTTAAGGAGTAACGGATGGCGAAAAAGCGAAAAAAAGCGAATAAGGCTGAAGCAAAACCAGATCTAAGGCTGCCGAATTTTGATGACCAGGCCGTTTCAGACGTGGAGGAGGAAGTGATTACGGCGCCGGTGAAGATTTCTCGGGGTGCGCATCAGCGACTGGCGAATGCTACAGAGGAGAGTCTTACCGAAGAGGTGGAATCGCTGCGAGAGGAAGTTGTAACGGAGCAAGATCAGGCATCTAGCGGAGTGCTGGCGGAGGATGAACCGGCGAAAGCGGAAGAGAGCGATGCGGATGATGAGCTAGAAGTAGAGATTGAGGATGTTCTGGCGGAAGAATCTACGGATGATAGTTCTGAGGAGGGGGTTCTAGATAGGACGGAACTGACGGCTGATCAGGACATTCTAGAGGTCGATAATGAGCTGATCGACCTAGAAAGGCAGGCAGACTCGGAGAGTCACGATGAACAGCGAACGCAAATTGATCAGGATCAGATTTTGGCGAGAAGCCAGGCGGTGCTTGTGCCAACGGGTGAGATTGATGAAGCAATGGGCGACACGTCGGAGGTAAACTTGACTAAGATTAAGGCGCAGGAGGGTCGGGCACTAGTGGAAGACGAACCAGATATTGCGCCGGCAGACTTACCAAGCGTAGTAATGTCGGAGGAGTCTGAGGTGCAGGCCGGGGAGGCGCCGATTGCGGATGTGCAAAATATGCAGGAGGAAGAGATGGATAAAGCTAATTATAAACAAGTAGAGGAGCAAACTAATCAAGATGGAAATGGAAATGGAGATTTTGGAGCTGGAGAACAAACCGGAGTTAATGTTACAGGCGGAGATCACTCCGCGCATGCGGATTCCGCGAACTATGAAACTGAAAATGAGATTACGTACGCTGCCAACGACCTGGAAGTGGAAGATGATGCGGAGGCGGTCCGCGCGGAACTTGCAGCGGCAAACGCTAGCCTAGCAGCCGATCTAGCTGAAATTCAGGCCAATATTAAGACTGACGAGATTGGTCGGGTGTTGGCGCGCGAGCCTAAAAAACACTGGTTGAGAAATATTCTGCTGGTGATTTTGGGGTTAGTTTTACTACTGGGCGTGGCAGCGGGGACGGCTTATCTTTTGAATAGGTTTAACGTGTTTGATTTATTTAATCAGCCAGAGGAGTCACAGAATCCTGATCAGACTTTGCCGACTACCGAAGATGAGGAAAATCCGGTCAATTATGATATTGCGGTGACCGATCAGGCTGGTGTGCCAGTAGCGGGGCTAGTTTATAAGGTAGAAACTGGCGGAGCTTTGGAATTACACTTTGCTAAAACGGCTGATCAGACAATTGGGCAAGTGCTTTTGGCGGGACAGGATTTGGTGCAGGAAGTGGATTATAGCGTTGAAGATCGTGGCGATGTAGCGGTGTTGAAAATTAACGCTGCTAAAATGGCAACTTTGGCTACTGGTGATTATGAAGTGATTCTTGAGTTGAAGCGGGGTGAGCGAGTTGAACGGGTCGGTTTGAAATTTCGGGTGGAAGCTTTAAAAATCTGTGGTGAGGGCGAGCATTTAGAGAATGAGAATTGCGTGAAAGATGAGCAGGAGGCGCCAAAGGAACAACCAAAAGAACAGCCAGCTAAACCATCTACACCTGATCAGTCTCATAATAATAGCAATAATTCAAATGCGGCGGTAAATCCGAACCCTCCCGCCGAGCCAACCGATCCGGAGGCGGAAAAGCCGGAAGAGCAGAAGGTCTGTGAGGCGAAAGCTGGTCCAGTTGCCGGAGTCAGCATGCACTGGAGTGGCGAAGGTGAGGACCGTAAATTGGAGTGGCGTTATGTTCAGTTCCCTGGTAAAGCAAAGATGGTTTGGACTGAAGCGGGTTGTCAAGTGTCCTTACGCTACTCAGGATCTGTGCGACAGAGCGGTGGCGTGAGTAGACTGGTTGACGGCCAATTGGTGGTTGATGACTTATTCTATACTGTTATAGGTAGTCATGCTCACTGGGCGATGAAGCAGGATCGGGATTTGATCTTTTGGTCTTATACGGAAGTGGAAGGTTTTGCTAATCCAGAGTTCTTCTATCTTGATGATGCTACCAAAGTCTGGACTTACTAGTGCTGATATTTTGTCATATTGCTAAGAATTCTTGTAGTGCTCTGAAAAATTTATCCTTGGCTGAAAAGATGAGGCTATTCTACTAATTCTTCCAAGTATGATGACTCTTCTGTGGGCGATTAGGAGTGAAACTGAATTTGGAATGGGGCTATGGGCGGCCTTTTGATGTTGTAGCTGGGTTTCATTCTCGCAGCTTGCTTCAAGAATGTTGGCCTGTGCGGTTAGGGTGTTATGATATATTTATGACTGATTGGCTAATATTGTAAAAATAGGCTAGTTTGGGAGTGCCTGCCTAGTGAGGGATGTGGCAAATACTAAGTTGATGCAAGAGCTGAAAAATACATCATAAGTCAGCTTAAGGCTTAAAGTAAGTTTAAAAATTAGCGGTTTGGTATTGACTTTTTTAATAAAGTGTGCTACAATAAGAGTATGGGATCGGGTAATTTGACAGGGAGGCGCTTAGAAGAAGATTCAACTGAAGAATTGTAGTTCGGGAGAGCATAACTTGGTAAAGTTGGTTTAACTTTGAGCATAGAGTGATTTCAGGTGATGATTCTCGAGGGGCGCCAATCTATAAAATTAGTTGATCCTCGGGTTAGTATTGAATTTGCTAACTATATTTACAATTCATTTCATCTATTTTCATATAACTAGTTAAGTAAATCTAGTTATCAAACATAGAAAAAGGGGGATATTCTGATGTTTAGAAATCATGACACTATTTGTTTGACTTTAGGTCAGATCGAGATAGTAAAAGACGGGCCAACCGGTGAGTGTGTGGATGTACAGCCATGCTGGCAACTGCTCTATTGCCTGAGTGGACGTCGGTACGTATTACCACTAGTTAAAGACCTGCTGTGGTCGAAAGATGGTAGCTTAAACTATCAGCCATTTTTGATTGATAGCTCGCATCGACTTGGTAAAATGACCTATTACTTCAGTTTGCCGGTGGATTATGTTGTGCGGGCATACTTAGAGTGTCAGAATGACGACATTTATCAGTTGGGCAACGAGTTGATCGGGGAGTGGATTAGACCAAAGCTTACTGTCATGGTGGAACCGGACATGTATTGTCAACGTGGAGGACAATATGTCAAGATGGAGCTGGATAGTGATCCAAGATCATTAGTGCGGTATGATGAGCAAACTGCTTATAGAGTAGGCATGGGGGATCATCAGATTGTTTTTGATAATGGTGATCATTGCATTGTGACACAAGTTGACGGCGGGCGCATATTGAGTGATGCGGTGTATCTCCACCGGGATCGCGAAAAGAGCACAGCAAGTGATACGGTCAACGAAATAACGTTAATTTGTCTCGTGACGCGTGAATTGAGGGGTCGGAATCCTCGGCAGGTACAGAATTACGTTTTAACGCGTAGCGAAGCTTACATCGTGATGACAATGCGCTATGATCAGCGTGGCGGTAAGGCACTTTGTGACGTTCGGCCAAAATGTCGATTAGATTTAATGGGCACTAATGGTTGGAGGAACGGCTGTTCTGGTCCAGCTATTTGTCAGTTAACCAAACTGATTGATATTCGTCGGTATGCCGATAAGATGAAGTGGTCTCGAAGGTATAATTGGCTTTTTAACTTTCTCGCTATGGAAATAAAAGGCAATACGAATACGGTTAACTGATAGTGATCATTTTTCGGATTTCTTTTATTATGAAAGCAGAAAGGCTAGCGATTAATCCAAAACGTAGCGCTTGACGCTTACAGATTGGACGAAAAGGAGATGATGAACTTTAAAAAGCCCCGCTTAGTCGGGGCTTTACGTATCCCCGTAAGTAAGTCACTAGATTTAGCGTTCGAGGAGATACATTTTTGGTGGAGAATTTTTTACGCTATTTGATATTAACGGATTCGGGAGCACGGTTGGACTCGGTGGAGTTAGAATTGGACTCTTCTTTGGGGGAGAAAATGAGGCAGATCGCTGTAATTATAACGATAACTAGAAGAATTATGATGGGGATAGCGATTTTAGCCTTGCTTTTTTCGGTGTTTGAGCTTTTCTTGTGAGTTGATTCATTTGTTGATTCTGACATAAAAATCCTTTTGATGTAATTTTAAACTTATTTTAATTTTACCATGATCGGAGTAGAGCTGTAAATGAGTGTTTTGAGCTTAGGGAAGTTTTTCGATAAACGGTTGAAAATTAACTTTGAAGCGATGTTGATTTCTGTACTGGGTCGTGCTTTTTGTACTCCTTTATGAATTGATCGCAATTTTCAAACTTTAGTAAAAGTATTAGCTCGTATCATCTAGCTTGGCTCTAATGAGTTTGATTTTGATCGAGCTCGGCAAATTTGGCCTGCATTGTGGGGTTGCCACGAGTAAGACGTTTAATAGTTAAATCCTCGGCTTTGTTGTTGGCGAGTCGGAGATTGTCTTCCGAACGCAGGAGATTTTCTTTGGTTTTTTGGAGGTGATCGATGGTTTTGTCGATCTCTTCAATGGCGGTTTTGAATTTTTTCGAGGCCAGTTCGTAATTTCTAGCGAAGCCGTCTTTGAAGGCGTTAATTTTATTTTCAAAATTAGTCACGTCGACATTTTGCTCTTTGACTAATTGCAGTTCTCTGCGATATTCTAGACTATTCATGGCGGCATTTCTGAGTAAGGTAATCATTGGAATAAAAAATTGCGGTCGAATGACGTACATTTTGGGAAAACGGTGTGACATATCCACGATTCCCTGGTTGTAAAATTCGTTATTCGCCTCAAGTAGAGAGACGAGTACCGCGTATTCGCAGTTTTTTTCTTTGCGATCTTTGTCGAGCTCTTTGAGAAAATCTTCATTTTTATGCTTGGTGGCAGTGGTTTCATTTTCGTTTTTCATTTCAAACATAATGGAAATGAGTTCGTTGCCGTACTCATCGCTTTCACGGTAGATATAATCGCCTTTACTGCCAGAACTTTTGGAAACAGTATTGTCTTTTTCGAAATAGGCTCGAGGAAAAGCGGTGGCGCGCAATTTGTTAAACTCAATTTCACAGTGCTGTTCAAGACTTTCTCCGACCATTTTGGTACTGAGTTTGGTCTTCATGTCTCTGAGGCGTTCGATCTCCTCATCTTTGAACTTCATGACACTTTCATATTTATCTTTTAATGAAAGTTCGAGAGTTTCCTTCTCTTTATCTTTGACAATCAAAGCGCTTTTCAGCTGATCACGCTCTTTTTCTACGGTGGAAACGGCGCGTTCAACGGCTAATTCCCTTTCGGTTTGATGCTGCTTTATTTCGGACTCTAACTGTGAGATTTTCTGGTCATACTGATGCTTGAGTTGTTCTTCGAATAACTTTTTCTGGCTTTCGGCCTGGTCGAGTTGCTGCTTCAGATTTCCGAGTTGCTTTTCGAGCTCATTTTTGGTCTTTTCGGTAGCGAGGGCAGTGGCATTTTGACTTTCAACTTTAAGCTTGGCAATTTCAGCGTCACGCTCGGCGAGTACTTTTTGGGCTTTGGTGCGGACTTCGGCTGCGGCTAGTTCGACCGCGTTCTGCTTTTCTTTCTCGAATAGTTGCAGGCGTTCATGTAAATCTTGATTGAATTCGGCGTCACGGACTTGCTTTAGGATGTTGGCGTAGCCGGCTTCATCAATTTGGAAGGTTTGACCACAGTGCGGACATTTGACTTCGTGATTATTCATTGGACCTCCATTTCTTTAACTTCGTTTCATTATATCACAGAATTGGGAAAATGAATTGATTTTATGGCTGAAGATTTCGAGGTCTGAGTTTGGCGACGTGGTAGTAAATTTATAATAAACAGAGATAAATTGCAAGCCATTGCAGGATGGTGCCAGCTAGACAGAAAAAGTGAAAGATACTGTGCAGATATTTGTGACGTTTGCCAATTTGGTAGATGCCAGCACCCACGGAATAAGCGGCGCCGCCAGTAATCAGGAGGACAACTCCGGCGATGCCTAAATGCTGCAATAGCTGTGGTGTGGCTAAGAGTACACTCCAGCCGCTGATAAGGTGACAGATCACTTCGAGGGTCTGGAATTTGTCGGTGTTGAGGGCGGAAAGTGTAATGCCTAGAACGGTCGTGAAGCTTACGATGCCAAACAGCGTCCAGCCTAGTGCGCCTCTAATTCCGAGTAAAGCAATGGGAATATAGGTGCCGTAGACTAGTAAGAAAACCGTACAGTGGTCAATGACGCGTAAAACTTTTTTGCCAGTCAGTTTGGGGCTGAGCGAATGATAAACGCAACTAATCACATACAAGATGATCATAGTGGTGCCGAAAATCGAGACCGTGACGTATTCGAGGGCGGTGTTAGCTTTAACTATCATTAAAACTAGGGCGATGATACTGAAAATTGCTCCTGCGCCGTGGCTGATAGCACTAATCAATTCTTCGGCGAGGGTGTATTTTGGCAAGGAAATTGATCGCTTCATGTAAGGCATTATAGCATAGAATGCACATTTTAGGTAAAAAGTCAAGAATTTTTCTAGGTTTTCAAGTGAAGAAGGAGTGGTTTGACCCGGAAACTCGTGAAATCTTGCAAAAACTTATTGACAAATTAGAAAAAGTATGCTAGAATAGAGAGAGGGAGCTATTTTTTGAGAAAACTAGCACCCTACAAAAGTACATTGAAAGAAGGGTGAATCAATGCAAGCTGAATTGATGGAAGAACTAGTGAAAAACAGAGCTACGGTTTTAATTCGTAAAATGGCCCAGTGGAAAAATGGTTCGTTTTCATTGCAAGAATTTTTGGCGGAAGGATGTCCTGATAATAAGGTTCGAAGAAGCGTTAATTTATGCAAGGATTGGGGAGCGATGATTCAAGAGGCCAAGCTTAAAGAGATTCTCGATTCAAAGACGCGGGTTTATACCCGCTTTGACACTGATGAGGAGTTGATCGCGGGATTAAGGCGTTTGGGAGAAACTTTGTCGCACGAGATTCGCGGCGAGGATATTAGGGGTGATGTCACTATTCCCGGCGAAAGTCGCTACGTCAAGATTGCTAACCTCGAAGAGCTGAATGTGCGAGTTGGAATGATTGACATTCTGCAGGCAAAAGGTGTGCTGCCAAATGCGCAAGGTGAACTGAATGTGGAGACTCGGTGGCAGTTGCGAGATTTAGTGCGTCAATTGGAACGGTTTTTAGTACCATATGATATTAGGGCGTGTAACGGAGTGGTTGATTATTGGATGTTTGTGCGAGCTGGTTACGATATTGACAAAATCAATCAGTTGATTGGCAGTGCGGAAATTCTGGAGTTAGTATCAGCCTATGCTGATAATTCTCCCGTATTGTTCGATGGGAGAATTGACCCAGCTTTACGGGAACGCTTATGGAATATTGTACGGAGGTATCGTGCGCCAATCTCTCTGTGTAATATCGTAGATCTAGGTCAACCTTATGAATGGAAGAGAGTTCTTCGAGATTACGGCGGATTGGAGAGAATTAATCGTCTCATCGGTGCCGATGAACTGTTAGTGCGTGAGAAGCTGCTAGAGTGTCATGCAATACGGAAAGAGGCACTGGAGAGACTGCAAGGACTGGCAAGACGAAATCGACGTAGGTTGCTATGGGCTGATATTCGGAGTTTAAACAATGTCAATTTGAGTAATGATGAGCGCGTTGCGGTTTATCTAACTGGAAAGAAGATAAAACTTTCGATTATGGAGATTAATGCTTTACTCGGGATTGACCGGATGTTGCTGGAAGAAGAGTTGGGAATTTCGGCGCAGTGTGATTTGCCTGATTGTAGTGAGTGATTGGTGCTGAGCATTACGTAGAGTGGCGTTCTTGGTACGATTCGCTTCATCCCCTGAGGGAAACTTCAGGGGATTTTAGATGATAAAGAGTTAAGCTTTGGTTTTTGGTGATGAGGTTAATCATGATGGTTGGGGAATTGGTTTTGATATTTACGGGATGGAGGTTTTTTTGAATAGGTTAAGCTTCTGCCAAAAATGAGCAAATTGTATTTGTAGGATAGCGGCGAGAAAGGGCAATTAATCGTATACTAATGATAACATTTTAAAGTATTTGCGGAGACTTTACGGTGGCTTGCAAAATTATCATATTTTTTATATAATGAGGTAAATAAGCATAAATATAAAAATAAAAAGGTCAAAAAGCGATGAGAAAAATGAAACAAAACATCATGAAATATCATGCGTGTAATGTGGCACGGGTGGTAGCTTGCGTTTCGTTTTTGGTTTTGACAATTATCGGTGTCTCTTCCCTGGTGAAGGCGATGTCGTTAGAAAAAATCGAGAACGAGAATGGGGTGCCGGCAGTGTGGAAAACTGCAAGTTTGGGCAACCCAGATACAATTACAGTACCAATTACATATTGGGATCAGCGGCAAGACACCTGTGAAGCCTCTAATCAACAGTTTGAATGGGTATTGTGTGGCTATTGGACGAAGGGAGTCGTGCAAGGTCTAGTGCAAGATACTTTAGGGGCAGATGGTACGCCGGTGCCAACTTTTACTACTACTGAGGCTGCCTGGAATCAGAATCGAGACGTTTTTACGCGTCATATGACTGGGAATAACCCTTTGCAACCAACGGACAATTTCTACCGTTGGTTTCATAGTACTAATGTATCAGAGCAGCACCAACGCGATGTGACTTTCCAGAGGGTCGGTAAAAATACCTACGAGTATGGTGGTCATAATATTTTCCCGCTAGATGATGTGGCGTTTTCGGATGGAGATACGGCTTGGGATCGAGGTAATCACAATTATCATTTTACAGGTCATCTCAGCATTCCGATCAAAGTGGCAGCCGATGGTACTGAAAGGTTTAGCTTTTCGGGTGATGATGATGTCTGGGTGTTTTTGAACGGTAAGTTGGTACTGGATATTGGCGGTCTACACGAGAAGATTGATGGTTCATTTGTGATTAATAAGGATGGTACGATTTCGACTTATGTCCAACACGTGAATGATACAAGTACGCGTGAATTCTTGGGTGAACCGAGTAATGATTTTAATAGTTATGTTAATCCCCTGAATGAGCATAACATGAATACATTCCGCAGTCTTTATCGCGGTAATCCAGTGGTGACTAATCCAAGCTATCAGAGTGAACGTTATGAGGTGGTGGGCGAGCCGTTAAATATTGGGGTTAAGCCGGGCGATGTGGTGAATCTAGACTTTTTCTATGCTGAGCGTAGTACGGACGAGTCAAATACTAAAATTACAATTTCCAATATGATTTGGCCGATTTCGGCGGACAGTCAGTTAGAAGCGGAAATCGTGGGGCAGACTGAGAATAATACTAACATTGTTGAATACCACGCTAGTGTGAAGAATCGAGATCCGATTAACCAGGTTTATCTGGAACGGGTGGCAGCCTATGTTAATGAAAATAATCAGTTACCAGATGGTAGTGTGGAGAATAATGCCGGATTTATTCCCTTAACTGTGGACACGCTTTATTACACGAAAACTCCTGAGGTGGCAGATTCGTGGGAATTGATTAACATTTCTGCACCACATAATAGCGATGCCGGTTTTATCTTGGAGAAAATGTTAACGATGGCGCCGGCCGGGACGCCAGGAGATACGCTTTATTTTAAGTACTATGCGGAGACGTTGGGGGATACCGGGAATATGGATGGGGTTATCTCCTTCTATACGACTTTAGACGGTGCTAGTGGGGTAACTTATGATGACGCTTTAGTGAGTTATAAACCGGCAGAGAAGCCGAAGCATAATCTGACGATTAAATATTTGTGGGAAGACGGCAGCGAGACCGGGCAACCAGATTACATTGCGGTACTACCAGAAGGTGAAAAATATGAGGTAGAATCGCCGAAGTTGGAAGACGGTGTGCTGGTGGACGAGCATCAGGTGATTGTGAACGGTGAAATGGGATCAGAAGATGTGGAAATCATCGTTTATTACCGGAAAAAGCCAGTCGAAGAGAAGACTTATCGGTTGATTGTTCGGTACCAAGATGAAGCGACTCAGGCCGAGCTAGCTGATCCAGTAGCAAAGATTTTGAAGGCCGAAGCGGACTATGAGATTGATTCGCCGGAGATTGAGGATTATGAGCTGGTGGACGCTGAACAGGCGATCTTGCATGGACAGATGCCAAGTGAGGCGGATATGCCCGCAAGTGGCACAGTAGAAGTGATTGTGTGGTATCGGCGTCTGGAGGTGCCAGAAGTTCCTCGGCAACTAGTAATTGAATACAAGGATCGAGCAACGGGGGAGAAATTGAGCGATGATTATAGCGATTCCCTTTTTCCTGGTGATCAGTACGAGCAGACTTCCCCGAAAGTACCAGGATATCAGGTTGATCCGAAGCACGAGGTAGTTAAGGGCGAAATGCCTGAACAAGATGTGCTGATTACGGTATATTATGATAAAATCCCTAAACATCAGGTGGTGATTCATTACGTTTATGAAGATGGCAGTGAGGCGAGACCAGATTTTAGTGAAAGTTATGTGAGCGGTGACGAATTTAGCGTAAAATCGCCAGAAATTGATGATTATGAGCCAGATCAGCGTGTGGTGCAAGGTGTTGTTAAGGATAACGACCTTGAATACACTGTGATTTATAAGCGTCGGCCACAGCCAGAAAATCCTGATAAACCGACCGAGCCGAATTTACCTGAGGGCAAATATGATCTCACGATTAAGTATGTTTATGAGGACGGCAGTGAGGCGAAACCTAGTTACGAGGATGAATTGGCGTCTGGAGAAAAATTTGAAGTGAAGTCACCAGAGATTGATGGGTATGTGCCAGATCTTGAGCGGGTGAGTGGCGAAATGAAAGACGGTGATTTGGTTTATACTGTGATTTATAAACTAGTTAATGCTCCGGAAAAGCCGACAGCGCCAGTAATCAATAACGGAATGGGCGGTTCGAATTTATTAGGAGATTTGGCGCAGTTCGGTTATCTAAAGCCGTTAGGTGAAGTAGCTTTTGTGCCGAACACGGGAGTCGTAAGTCACGCGGCGTCTAATGTGTTTAGTCAACATTTTGCGGATATTGTCTTGTCCCAAGGTTTTATTCTGTTGATTTTGCTGATCTTCGCGATTTCGTTTGCGATTTACTTCTCGTTACGTAAATATCGCGATTTGGAACGAGCCAAGAAGATCGGAAAAATGGTGGATCAGTATGGTAAAAAAGACAAAGTTAAGCTTCGCGCCGCGAAAGCGCCGCAGGTGGTGAAGACGACGAAAAAATCGTCTGGTTCAAAGACTAAAGTTGCTGCTAAGGCTAAGAAAGCTACGGTAAAAAAGGCGGCTACGAAGACTGAATCTGCAGCGAAAACTAAGCCCAAAACTATCAAAAAGAAAGCTGCGGCTAAGAAATAGTAGTTGAGCTGGAAATGAAAATTACCCTCAATTTGGGGGTAATTTTCGTATTTTGGGCTGATTTTTAAAAGAAATGGTAGAATATTTGCGAAATTTAGTCGATTTTGAGCTTTCCTATTGACTTTTTTGATAAAGTGTTCTATAATGAAAGGATAGGGATAAAAACTTTTTTGGTGGTAGACAGATGCGGCTAATCTGTGCTACAATGGCTGGTAAGAATTGATCAGATAGCGATAGCTGGGAAAATCAATCGTACATTTTGAGAAAGGAGTGTTAAAGTATGCCTAGTATTGGTATGTGGTTGATTCGGTGATAGTAGAAGCGAAGTTTTGTAAGAATGCGAAGAAAAAATAGGAGGGTATATGAACGATTTTATTGATGTGGAAGCTTTTTTGGAGCAGTTTTCATTCTATAAGGAAAAGGGTTTTCATAACAACTTTGTGGTTCAGGCGAAAGAACCTATTGCACAGTCGGAATTGGAGGCGGCACATGAGAGAATTTGTGCTTCCGCGTTGAAAACGCTGGAAGGCTGCAGATTTGATGAAGAAGGGCAGAAATACGGCAGAGACTTTATTCTGAATCAGTTTATGCCACGAGTGCGTAAAGCGGCAACCAATAAGGGTGCAGTCAATTTTGTTGAGCATTACATTAGTCGTACACAGTATTTGATTACCTTTTATGTGGACATTTCTGCAACTACCATGGCGGTGATGCTGGCATCGGGACATGGCAGAAGATTGTCGGATGGTATGTTTGAGCGAATTCCGGAACATGATTTAGCTTACGGTTTTGCTTATGGTGAACCGCCGTTCATGGGAATTAAACATCGAACAGATGTTGCGGTCGAGGAGCTGTTGAGGGTTCCTGAAGGCAGGAAGATTCTGTTTCCGGCGGCAGGTTTGATGCCAGCGCTGTTAGATGGAGCTTATTTAAGTAGTGGTTTGTCGCATCAAATTGTGGCTTATGATAAGAATCAGGAATTATTGCCTTATAAAGATCAGCTGTTTGACAAAACTGGCTTGAAGATTGACTACAATCATGGTGACGTAATGAACCCGAATCTGTTCAATGCGAGTGATATGGGAGAGTTCGACTTGGCAATTTGTACAGGATTCTTCTCCTACTTACTGAGTGAAGACAGATCGGCGCAGTGGGGCTGTGATACTACGCGATTTGCGCGGTCGTTAAGTATTATCAAAGATCAGCTGAGAGTTGGCGGGCGTATTGTTTTTGATTTGCAGACGTCGCATCCAGTATTGGTATTTGATGTGGTGGATCTGGCATGGCCACGAGAGATGTGTGTTGTTCAAAATATTGACGAGAAGCCGGCATCTCAGGTAGTAGTGGATTTAGTTAATGATGCGATGCGAAGTGTGGGCGGTTTGGAGATGATATCAGCTACTACGGAGGATTTGATTTTTGATCACCAGTATGGCACAACGACGATGACTACTTTTGTGCTTGAGCGGATCGCTTAGGGACTTAGCATAGCAGGCGGTTCTTTAGAGTTCAATTAGACCATTTGTACTAATGGCTTGAAGCAGGTTTTAGCATTTTGTTCTCAATTATTTCTTGACCGGAGAACAACTGTATTGCGATATGGTTGTTCCCGGTCTTTAAATTGGTTTTATTTTTTGACTGGTGGTTTAATGCGTATTCGAGGCTTTTCAGTCTGTGCCGGGTTATGTGGCATGGGGCGATTATAGAGTCGGGATCTAAATTTAATGAGTTAAAATAAACTTGACCAAAATCGCTAAAGTGTAGTATACTGGTGATAATATACTGGATAGGAGGTAATGTGAGTTTAATATCAATTTTGGTGTTTGCAGTGGCTGCTTTAGCGGTGGTTTCGGGTTTGTCGGCTTTTGTTGGTGCGGCTAAGCATGATCGAGTGCGTATGGCTTGGTTTTTTGCCACTATGCTGTTTGGCGCGGTTTGGGGAATTTCGATTGCAGTGTTCTTGGGGCTTCCAGCTCAGTCGGATCATCTGGCACCGACTGTAATTGCGGGTATTTATTTAGGTGGAGCGTTAATGATGTTGTGTCTAGCCGGTTATGGTTGCTGGAATAGTTTTCCGGGGAAAATCTTGGTTGGTGCGTCGCTAGTTTATGTGGCAGTTTTGACGATGATGGTTAGTAGTAAGCCGGAGCTCATGTTTGAAGGATTTACTTTGACATCGAGAGGTAATTCGGTGCAGTTGGTTAATGGTTGGGCATATTGGACTTACGGTGCTTATTTTGCAATTGACACGGGGATTGTCTGGTTATCAATTCTGAAGCATGCTAAAAATGCTAGGTCCAAGCGTGTGCGACAGGGTGATTATGTTCTTCTAAGAGGTTTGGCTGTTACGGGGATATTAGCTGGTATATTCGATGTGGTTATGCCACTTTTTGTACGATATGATTTGATTTGGATGGGTCCATTGGCGCTTAGTACAACAGCCATCGCGTTTTGTTATGCTTTGTTGAGGTTCCGAATTGTTTCGATTGAGTCGCGTTGGTTGAAGGTGATTTCGGCGGCTATGTTGATGATCTGCGGTGCGATTGTCTATATGTTGATCTTCTATATTATTTTTACGGCACTGTTTAAAATTCCTAACCCGTCAGCTTCGGTTTTAGTTTTGAATTTCTTAATGATCGTGATTGTATTGTTGCTCATGCCGGTGATTAATGAGCTGGGTACGGCGATGCGTTCCTTGATTTCGGTGGGGCAGGTAGATATCGCTTACGTGATTAAGAAGTTGAATCGTTTAGCTTCGAAAAATGTCGACCTGAGAGACTTGGCAGGCTTCTTAGCCGATCATCTACACTTTGCTTATATTGGTTTTATTATTAATGGCAAATTATACGGTTCGAAGGCATTCGCAGTTTCTAGTGATGAGTTGAAGCAGATTACGAGTATGAAGGCGGCGCCGAGGAGTGATGCTTGGCAGGAGCCTAATAAAACGACCCAGAAGACCCTAGATGAGTTAGGTATTAAAGCGGTGGCAGAGCTTCGGAATGCTAAAGGTAAGCCGTTTGGACAGATTGTGGTGGGGCAGCCTTTAGGTAAGAAGACTTTTGAACGGCGGGATTTGATCCAGTTGGAAATGATTATTAATCTGGTGGCCACAGTTATTGATTCGGAAAAGCATATTCGGGCATAGAAGGGTGATAAAGTGACGGCGAAATTATTAAAACAGACGAAAATTACGATTTTGCTATGTTTGAATGCGGTTGTAGTGTTGATTGTGGGGGTGATGATTGTGGGGGCAATCAACATGAACGGTGGAATTGGCTTTAAGGTCGTGGCGGAGCGTAGTGACGTGGTGGATACGGTAGTTGAACAGTTGAGTTTAATTGACCCGGTATCTGACAAGCTGGATGCTCCTCTACCAGCGGAAGAAGAAGCTGATAAAAATACTAGTTCTGGAGTGGGCGATAAACTTGGTACAGCGGCAGTCGGTAATAATGCTAGCAGTAGTACTCCTGTGGTTGACTATGGTATCGGTGGCTCAGATAGTAGTGGTGGCTCCGGTGGCGGTGCTGTACCGCGGGGGGAGTTATGGAGCGAGCAGTCCATAACGATCTATCAGACGGCGGATTTTGATATTTGCGTGGGTGACGGTTTAGGTGATTTGGGGGAGATGTATTGGCAAACAGGTGATACTTCAGTGATTGCGGGTTTTGCGACCGGAGCGCGTACTTGGCTTGGCTATGATAATGCAAAGTGTAAATATCCAGTAATTGTGGGTACTGGCACTACGACCATTACTGCGGGAACTTTTGATGGTAGCAGGCGGGATACCTTGACGGTTACGGTGATTGCGCCACCAATTGAGCAGTGGAAGCGGGATGTTTTGAGTTTGGTAAACGCGGAGCGGCAGAAGGCAGGGCTCGGTGCTTTAGCTTGGGGTAGCACTTGTGAAGGGGCGGCGAGCGTGCGAGCTCGGGAGATTATGTCAGTTTATTCCCATACGCGACCCGACGGATCGGCTTGGAGCACCACTTGTCCGATTCCAGCTAGCGGTGGTATGAGCGGTGAAAATTTAAATGCTGGCAATGCGGCAGTGTCCCCTTCGACTGTGGTGGCGTCGTGGATGAATTCTCCTGAGCATCGTTCGAATATTTTGAATCCAAATTTTACACATGTGTCGGTGGGATTTATCTTTGACCCGAATTCTCCTTATAAGACATACTGGTCGCAGTACTTTACGACTTATTGATCTGATGAAACGTGAATCTGTGTTGAATCTAGTTTTTGTATGAAGGTTTTAGAGTGTTTGCAAAAAGTAATTTTCTAGGATTTCGCCAAGTTGGGTGAGATATTGATGGGTTGGAAGGTTCTCGGTTAGTACTACTACGCTGAAATTGCGGTTTTTGGCTGGATAATTGATCAAGGCAACATCGTTGTAGGTTGAGTCGCTAAAACCAACTTTAGCATAGACTGCGGCGATTTTAAAACCATTAGGCAGACCTTGACGGAGATCGGGGCGACTTTGGTGAAGCATAGAATCTTGCAAGGCTCGCCAAGAAGTGTCAGATAAATCGGAATGACGATACAGATGAATCAGCAATTTGGTCATATCAGCAGCTGAAGTGGTGAGTACAGCTCCAGTGGTATGAGTAAGTTGTAACTCACTGATAAGGCTCATTACGCGAGTAATATTACTAGGCTGCTCAAAGAGATTTTCGGCGCAGAGATTGTCGGACTCGCGAATAATGGCATCTAGACATTGGCGATAGGTGTGATCACCAGCAAGAATTAGATCTGGATCCCTAAGTTGTTGGTCGATTTGACGGTAGCCATCATAAGCGTAAAAGAGCTTATATAAAGAAGCGGTAGAAAATTCATCTTGAGCGCGATATTCGGCAAGAATCTGATTTTGATCAAGGTCGTAAACCATTAGCCCAATCGATCCAGGAGTATGGTTGAGCCAATCATTGATCCGCGCCTGTAAGGAAATTTTATTTAATGAATCAGCGGGATTAACTAGGCTGGAGGATGAGGTGAAGATAAAATTAGTCGAAAAATGGTCTTGAGAATTAAGCAGTTCGATAGAATTGAGGGTTTTGCCCGTAAAGGTGGACTCCTTTCTGGTAGATTTTAAAGTATGAAAAAAGTAGATGCCGCCAAAAAGGAGAATGACTAAGATTGCTACAACGATTACTTTGGCTAAAATGGTTAGGTTACTTGGGCCGTAGTTTGAGTGGTGTCTTGAGGCTGCATTGGAATGGGCGGCATTTTGTGGGTGTATTTTTTGAGAATTAGGAAAATTTTTCTGGGTTAGCTCATCTAATTGTTTGACAGCGGAAAGGGTATTTCTCGCTGCTGTATCTGGGAATTGTTTACTATGTTTCACTTTTGCCTCCGATTTTTTCATTATAACATAAGATTTTCGGGGAAGTAATGTTTATCCGAAAATAAATAAGTGTGCTATAATGGAAGGTATGATTTGGAATATTTTATTATTACTTTTAGGATTTGTGTTGTTGATTAAGGGTGCCGATGTGTTTGTGGATGGGGCCTCAAGTACGGCTAGTAACTTTAAAGTTCCAAAGATCTTGATAGGTTTGACGATTGTAGCTTTTGGTACCAGCGCTCCAGAGTTTGCGGTTTCGATTTCGGCGTTGGCTTCTGGTAATTCTGATATGGTACTGGGCAACGTGATTGGTAGCTGCGTGTTGAATATTTTGTTAATTTTAGGAATAGCGGCACTGATTCGTCCGATTAAGATTAAGGACAATACCGTCAAGAAGGAGCTGCCAATGTGTCTTTTGATTTCCCTGCTGCTTGCGGTGCTATTTGTTGACACTTATTTGGTGGGCGGAGATATTAATCAAATCACTCGGGCGGATGCTTTGGTGATTTTGCTGTTTTTCGCAGTTTTCTTGTATTATTTAATCACTTTGGCGAGGCAAAAGCGTGAGTCTAAAGCAGAAAAAGATGAAAAGCCAGAACACGCCTTGTGGAAATCGTTAGTTTTTGTGGGGGTTGGGCTAGCGGGTATTATTTTTGGTAGTGATCTAGTGGTTAACAATGCTTCAGCAATTGCTACGACTATCGGTATGTCCGAACGCTTGATTTCGCTCACAATCATTGCTTTTGGTACTTCCCTGCCCGAGCTCGTGACTACGGTGGTGGCGTCTCGTAAGGGCGAGCAGGATTTGGTGGTGGGAAATATTATTGGTAGTAATATTTTTAATATCTGTATAGTATTAGGGGTGCCAGTAGCGATCTTTGGGACGATTACTCCAGTTGGATTCCAGATGTTAGACATTATTGCGCTAATTGCTTCGGCTGCCATGTTGTTTATATTTGCTTTAACGAAGCGCAAAATTACCCGAGCAGAAGGCGGAGTGATGCTGGCAGCTTTTGTAGCGTATTATGCGACTATTGTGTTGATTTAGCGCATAATAAAGACCATCCGTCAGGATGGTCTTTCACTTGTTGTCCCTCTAAACCTCCGGCTTTAGCCGGAGTGTACGTTACTTTCCACATGCGATATTATTTCAAACCTGCCATGATTGGCAGGTCGTTTGAATTTTTGGGAGTGTTGCACCCCTGATAAACTATATTTTGTTCGGGTTAAACCTGCCAATCATGGCAGGTTTGAACATTATAAAATGTTTATGGTTTAGCGCACTGAAAAGCCGTCCAGCCAAACTAAACCCAATGTCATAGCAATGCCAGCATTTCAGATGAGCAGTTTTTTGACGAAAGAAATCTTCAGTTGGAACAATTTTCTGGCAGAAATGCTTCAGCAGACTCATATACACGTCTTGGCTAAGTGATTTATAAATACCTAATAAGCATTTATAAATCACTACCATCCAGAAGTTTCGCGCTATGGTATAAAGTATAAAAGTTATAGCTACCTCAAAATTACCTATGGCATTAGCTCATTTGCTGTCAAAATGTTCTGTAATTGAGTCTATAGGAAGACCAAGAAGCGTCATTATATCGCATGGGCTTGTGAGATTTGAGGCTAGCTCAGACTAATGGGATGAAAAATGGTGTCATGATTGACATTGATACCAGAGCCGATGTTGGCGCTGGTTTGAGTATTATAAGTTTAAGGCTGCGTTTAGTAGTAATACAATTTCTGAGTTTCATAGGTTTTCCTCCTTGTTCTGAACTAAGTGCGCCTTAGCGACACCATTTATGAGCAAATAAACTTCATTTAGGTTACTACGTTTCATGCGTCTAAGCGCAATCTCGCATGCTGCTGGAAGTGAATACGAAACTTCCACCAGATTTACAATGGCGCAATCACTATGCGCTTGTTTAGCTGCTTTACGCAACAAAGTGTCAAGCGTGGTGAGATTACCTGAGGTAGTCTTGAACTCGACTTTTCGACCATTGCAAAAAACATCTGGCGTTTTGATTCCCTCTTGCTGACTTTCAACCAAAACAGTAATACAGCCATCAAAGTTATCAACAAGCCAATCAAGTAATACTTTTTCCTTGGTGTCTAGATGAGCACCTGGCTCAAAGATCACTCTTACATTTTCCATAAGCTTTCCTCCTTGAGAGAATAAATTATTAAAGTACAATATCCAGCCGTTTCTTAAAATTTGCGGCTAGAGAAATTCCGTCCAAAAGACTTCCGGAACTTTTCTAGATAAGTAATTTGTAAGATTAAATTAGACTAATTCCCGCACATTTTGTATTACATAGCAGATCATGACTATGAGAAGCCACTGCTGAATACCAATACTGGAGTGTGAAATTTAATCTACACATAATGCTAGTATAGTACAGATTTTTAAAAAGTCAAGTACTTTTTGGAAATCTGTACTTGCTGCAACTTGTATCACCGAAAAAGTACAACTTTTTCTTATAGATACTGCGTGCAGGACAATACTCTTTATTAAATCCCTATATCAAATGCAACATAACTGGAGTAGCGCATTGAGCGGCCGAACCAACGAGCGTCGTAGGCGGAGGGGTTGGTACCTGCACTGTTGAAATGGATACGGTAGGCACTATTGCTATTAGTATAAGTAGTGCTAGACCAATAGTAACCACGGTCGCCCACGCTCCTCAGGGAGCCAGTATTCAGGCTGACATGCCCGCTACGGGTAAAACTATTGACTAATCATGGCGGTCACCAGTAGGCGATGAGTAGCGTCTTGATTCTCGAGAAGCTCGCCGGCGCAAGTCATTATAACAATGGTTTCACGCTTAGTGGAAGCAAGGACGGATTGCATATTGACTTCGCTTTTTGGTAGAGTTTCAATTTTGGTAACAGTATATTTTCGATTGCCGTACATAATGGTGTTACCGATGGCTAACTTGTGGAGATCTTGAAAAACGGTAGTGGAATGACCAATAATCAGTGTCTTATTATTATTCTGACTGTAAGCGCCGGCAATGGTGGCGGGAGCATCGAGACGTCGGTCTACGGGCTCAATTGGTGCAACGGTGGTGTCAAGTTGGATAGCGGCAATGTTAAGCTCGGGATAATTAATTGCGTCGGTAGGGGCTGGCTGATAGCCGACAATAATAAACATTGAAGTAAAAATAACGGCAAATAGCACCAAAAAAGTTTGCATGCAACGGAGCTGCAAC
The DNA here is from genome assembly GCA_947565505.1 of uncultured Candidatus Saccharibacteria bacterium. Classification (GTDB taxonomy): domain Bacteria; phylum Patescibacteriota; class Saccharimonadia; order Saccharimonadales; family Saccharimonadaceae; genus Nanosyncoccus. The sequence goes on from CANOGH010000007.1 coordinate 22,967, forward strand.
GAAGCTGGTAGGCGCATTCCTTGGTAGTCGGTTGCTAGTTCTGAGTGATACCCGAGTAGCTTGAGCGCCCTGTGCTTTATGCGTTCAAAAATGCTATAATGATTTTTCTTTACACCTTCCATAATGTCTTTATTATAGCACGAACGTTTTCTAAAAAGCTAGACCTTTTTGCTGAATTTGGCAGATTCTGAGTATTGTAAATAAAAATGACCCTCCAGTCTAGTGGAAGGTTGGGGGCGTTTTTTTGTAGTGGTTAGTGTAGCAGCCTATTCGATTTTTTTATAAATTGTGTCTGCACAAATCATGAGTTTGCTGATTCCAAAAGGATTGTTTGCTAGTTGTTGCGCGGGAAATTCGAGCTTCCCTTCGTGCGAAATTATTTTGATTTGATCAATGAAATCTACGAATTGCTCTGTCTGACGGTCTGCGGCAACGCTAAGCATTTTGATCCCTGGTATGGTTAAAAATTCAGGTTTGATTTTGAAATGAATGTTTAATATGACTAAGTAAAAATCATCAGTGGTTTTATAAATATAATCAAATTTGATAGTATTGAGACATCTGCTATAAATGTTGTATCCAGCTGATTTTTTGACATATATGTGCCGTCCAGCGAAATATTCGCCCTCTATAATTATAGGATCACTTCTAGTGTTGTTGACAAAGATAATTTGCTCTCTTGATGGCTGTATTATATCATAGTTGTTATCGATATGTTTCATTGTTGATACGGCGCTCCACATGAGGAAACCTGATGCAAAGAACCATTTTGCGTACAGTTCGGCTTCTAGCGGTACCAGGATCATGGATCCAGCTGGTATTGCAGATAATATTGGTGCGTTAGTATGATGAGAGATGAAATAAGTGATCGTGGTTAACATTATCGTAGCAGTGATGCATGTGATCATGATCGAAAGACCATAGACGACCGTGATGAGTCGGGATTTCCAGCTAAAATGGTAGCTGTTAGTAATTGTATTTTTGCTCATATGCCCTCCTTAAAGTGCGCCCCTGGTATATTCTATCATATTTGCGAATATTTTTCAATAGTAGTTGAGTGTCTTTTGATAATCTGGATAATTCAGGACATTTTTCTTGTAATTTTTAAGAAAAATACGAAAAACTATTGACTTTTTGCTAAATCTGTGCTATAATGAAAGGATAGGGCTAGATAGAGGTGCGATTCTCTAAGGCGGCTGAGAGGGTGATCTGATCGGCGTAGGAGAGGTCGACACCGAGAGGAAGGCCGCGGGCTAATCTGGTGACTTTGATATTGGGGTGGGTTTCGTTAAGCATTTTTTGCAGTAAGAGTGCGGTTGATTCGCCTTCGACTGAGGGATTGGTGGCGATGATAACCTCTTTGACTTGGTCTGGGATCAGGCGGTTAAGTAGTTCTTGAATATGTAATTGATCGGGCGTGATGCCGTCAATCGGTGAAATTGCTCCGCCTAGAACATGGTAGGTGCCGTGATATTGCTTGGTTTGCTCAATCGCAAAAATATCAAGTGGCTCTTCCACGACTAGAATAGTGCTTTTGTCTCTTTCCGGATCAGTATATAAGGTGGATTTGTCTGAGTGCTGATCAATAAGGGCAAAGGTAACGGGGCAGAATTTGACGCCGTTATGAAGATTGGCGAGAGCGTTAGCGATATCGCTACTGATGCGAGCATTACTTTTGAAAAGATAATAGGCATAGCGTTCGGCGGTGCGGGCGCCGACGCCGGGAAGATGTCCGAGAGCTTCGATCGTGTTTTGGAGGGCTTGTGGTAACATTATCTATAAATTCCTTTTTCTTCAGAAAGAGATTAGAAGTGTATATTCTTGATTTTAACTTTATAAATATGGTTCTAACCAAGAATATACTATCTAATATCTTTAATTGATAGGTATAATTGATATTAGCGCTTGGAGAACTGCTCTTTTTTGCGAGCGGATCTAAGGCCGTATTTCTTGCGTTCTTTTTCGCGTGGATCGCGCTTGAGGAAGCCGGCTTTCTTGAGTACTGGTCTGAGATCAGCCATTTCAGTGGTGAGCGCTTTACTAAGGGCTAGCTTGATTGCGTCGACCTGTCCAGCTAGACCGCCACCAGCAACTCGAACTGATACGTTGTAGTCGTTTTGCTTCTCGGCGAGAGCTAGTGGATCGGTGATTTCGGCAAGTAAGCTTTTATTACCGGATAGATATTCTAGCGCTGGTTTTTCATTGATGGTGATTTCGCCTTTACCTTTGTATAATCGGACTCTAGCGGTTGCAGCTTTGCGTCTGCCTAGGCCATAGATATAAGTACCTTCTGCCATTATTTAATCTCCTTTGGGTTTTGAGCGGTGTGTGCATGTTCTGCTCCATCAAATACCCTTAATCTAGCTAGTCGACCGTCTGCTAGTTTGTTTTTTGGTAGCATACCTTTGACGGCGTGCTTAATTGCGATTTCAGGATTTTTCTCAATAACTTCTTCGAGTTTTAGCTCGGTGAGACCACCCGGGAAACCGCTGTGATGATAGTACATTTTATCAACCATCTTATCACCTGTAACTTGGATGTTTTTGGCATTAGTAACTACAACGTAGTCGCCGTTATCGACGTGTGGTGTGTAGGTTACTTTGCTCTTACCCATTAACTTATCAGCAATGACGACGGCTAATTTGCCAAGTGGCATGGTGCTAGCGTCGATCGTCCACCATTCTCTTGCGATGTCTGCGGGCTTTTGATTATAGGTTTTAGTGGCACCCTTCATTTATTTGCCCTCCTTCTGATTAAAGTCGATATTATCGACGAAGCTAATGGTCGCAATTTCAGCATTATCACCCTTGCGGTAGCCTGCTCTTTCGATTCTTAAATAGCCTGAATCCCTTTTGATCTGTGGGGCGATCACGTCCATTAAGAGGTCAGCATGTTTGATACTGTCTAGTTTTGCGATTAATAGCCTGCGATTGGCTAGACCACCTTTTTTAGCGATGGTAATTAGCTTTTCGGTGTCACGACGCATCTCCTTAGCCTTGGCTAGAGTGGTCGTAATCTCGGTGTTTTCAATAAGCGCCTTCATTAGCCCACGTTTGAGCGCTCGTCGCTGATCGGTTTCGCGGCCGAATTTGCGACCTTTGTATCCGTGACGATGCATTATATTTTTAACTCCGTTAGTTTACTCTTGACCTCTTCGAGCGCCTTACTACCGAAGCCTTTGAGATCACGAAGATCCATTTCGGAAAGCATGACTAGGTCTTGAATAGTTTTAATATTATTATTTACTAGTGCGTTAGCGGTGCGAGCAGAAAGGCCTAACTCTTCGATTGGTAGTAGTAAGCCACCATCTTCAGTTTCCTGAGGGATGCCTGGTGCTGGAGCACTTTCGACGACTGTACCGCCAGCTAAAGCTGTGTATTGATTGACTAGAATAGCTGCAGCCTCTTCAAAAGCTTCTCTTGGCGTAATGGTACCGTCGGTTTTGACGTCGAGGGTTAGCTGCTGCAAGTTAGTATCTTGGCCAACGCGAGTTTTTTCTACTTTGAACCTAACTCTGAGTACTGGACTAAAGACTGCATCAAGTGCGATCATGTCGCTATGAATGCGATCTTCGCTAGAACGCTCAATGCTGAGGTAACCGCGACCACTCTCGACTACGAAATGCATTTTGAGGGTGAAACTTGGATCATCAATGTGACAGATGATTTGATCTGGATTACCAATTTCAACATCTGAAGTGAGTTTGATGTCTCCAGCTACAACTCGTTTGTCGCCGTCCTTATCACTTTGTTCGCTACCTTTAATTTCTAGATCAAGTTCTACAGGTTCGTCGCTGTGCGATTTGAAACGAATATTCTTGAGGTTTAGCATGATATCAACGATATCTTCGCGTACGCCAGCAATTGCGGTAAATTCATGATTGGCGCCTTCAATGCTAAATGAGGTAATAGCGGCACCTTTAATACTAGATAATAATACTCTGCGTAGAGAATTACCTAATGTATTCCCGTAACCGTAGTACAACGGTCGAATCACGAATTCTGCGCTATTGTCACCGAGATCGTTGATTTCGGCTAAATTAGCTTCGTGAATTACTTGTGTCGTCATTATTTCCTCCTTAGCGTGAGTAGTACTCAACAATTAGCTGTTCGTTAATACCTGCCTCAGCTTCATCGCGCTTTGGCAAACTAGTGATTTCAATCTTCATATTTTTTGGATCTGATTTTAGCCAACTGAGAGGAGTATTGAAGTTCGGTGAACTACTGTAAATTCCATCTAGGTTTTTGAAATACTCAGATTTTTGTGATTTTGGACGTACTTCTAATACGTCGCCAGGTTTTAAGCGGATAGAAGGGATATTAATCCTTCGACCGTTTAGTAAAAAGTGTCCGTGAGAAACTAACTGACGGGCTTGCCTTCTTGTGCCTGCAAAGCCAGCTCGGTAAACAACATTGTCAGCTCGTTGCTCCAAGAATTTCAGCAAGTTTTCGCCGGCTAGACCATCGGTGCGTGAAGCCTCTTTCATCAGTTTTGCGAACTGTTTTTCTAGTAGGCCGTAAAGGCGGCGGACTTTTTGTTTTTCTCGTAGCTGAGTTAGATACAAGCTGCCACCACGAACACGCATGTCGCTATGCTCGCCTGGGATTCCAGTTTTTCTCGCCATGACTTTGTGGGCTTTTGGTGCTAACGCGTAGCCTTCACGACGACTTTGTTTGACAATTGGAGAAGTATCTCGTGCCATTATGGTTTCCTTTCTCCCTTAGGACGCACACCACCGTGTGCGATCGGGGTAACATCAGTAATACTATCGATTCTGATACCAACGCTTGAGACGGCGCGGATTGCGCTATCACGACCTAAACCAATACCGCTGACATAAACATCAACGCTGTTTAGACCATGCTCGCGCTTGGCGATCTCAAGAGCTTTTTCGGCAGCAATTTGTGCCGCATAGGCGGTACCTTTTTTACTACCACGAAAACCGTTAGCGCCAGCCGAAGATGCACTGAGTGCACCGCCGCTTTTGTCGGTAACGGTAATAATAGTGTTATTAAAGGTTGCCTGGATGTGAATCTGGCCGGTAGTAACTACGCGCTTACCTTTTTTGGTTTTAACTTTGGTTTTTTGCTCCACTTCAACTGGAGCATCATTGATTTTTTCAATTTCTTCGGTCATATTATGCTCCTAATTAAGTTTTACTGGCTGCTTTTGGCTGTGCGCCACCAACGGCAATAGCTTTACCCTTTCGAGTACGTGCGTTCGTACGAGTTCGCTGTCCGTTAACTGGTAAACCAGCTTTGTGGCGGATGCCTTTGTAGGAATTAATATCCTTAAGTCGTTTAATATTGTTGGTCACGAGGCGTTTAAGATCACCTTCGACAGTTTTACTACTGCCGATAATATCGTTGATCTTCTGAATTTCAGCCTCGGTGAGATCTTTCACCCGAGTGGTAGGCTCAATCTTAGCCTCCGCAAGGATGGCGGTACTGGTAGTGTGCCCAATTCCATATACGTAAGTAAGTGCGATTTGCACTTGCTTTTCGTTCGGAATGGTCACATTTGCAATTCTTGCCATGCTTAACCCTGCCTTTGCTTATTCTTAGGTTTTTTCTTATTGATGATACGCAGAACGCCTTTGCGACGCACGATGATATCATCAGGGGAGATTTTTTTAACACTAGCACGTACTTTCACAGTGTCAAAATCCTTTCCTTTATAATTATAGAGTGGCGAAATTATAAAATGAACTATGCGCAATGCCCATATCATACTTTACGTCAACTATAACCTCGTTTAATATTCTATTGCAATCGAAAGCTGATGCGCCCCTTAGTCAAATCGTAAGGGGTTAGCTCAACTTCAACCCGGTCTCCTGGCACTAAGCGGATGTAATTTTTGCGCATGCGTCCGCTCATGTGTGCGATTATATTATGACCATTCTCAAGCTCCACCCTAAATTGGGTGTTAGGTAAGGCCTCAACAACCTTGCCAGTTAACTTAATTACTTCCTTTTGATTAGCCATAAATTATGTATCTAGTTTATCACACTTTTATTTATATGTAAAGAGGTTTTTTGTTTTTATGGTCTTGTCGCATAATTCCATCAAAAAAGTAGTGTTATACTTGTAATATGTA
>CANOGH010000008.1 GCA_947565505.1 uncultured Candidatus Saccharibacteria bacterium
TAAAAGCAGACCAGGAGGAGTAGACGCTTTTAGTTGGAATTATGCGACAAGACCCGCAAAACCTCTAAAATGTAGTATAATGAAGATATGGAAGTTAATCAGGATACTATTACACATTTAGCACATCTATCAAATTTTGCCTTGTCTGACACTGAAAGTCAATCGTTAAAAACTGATCTGCAAAACATCATTCGCTACATCTCTGAGCTTGATCAACTAGACACTGGCAACGTTGAACCTACTTATCAGGTTTTCGAAATGGAAAATGTTTGGCGGCCAGACGAAATTAAACCCCAGGACGCCACTCCCGATGAATTACTCGCACTTACCGCCGCTGTCGAAAATCATCAAATTAAAGTACCGAAAGTATTATAAGGAGACACTATGGCAATCCTGGCTCAAACTACAAATTTTGTCGCACGCACTCAAGCGACACTCGAAAAAGCACATCGCTATCAAGAAAAATATAACATCTTCGTCACGATTGATGATGAAGGTGCAATCCAAAAAGCCCAAGAATTAGAGCAGAAGGCACAAGCCGGAGCAAAACTAGGTCAATTAGCTGGAGTTATTTATGCCGCTAAGGACAATTTTTTGTGCCCCGGGAGCGACACTACTGCATCAGCAAAAATCCTCACGGATTTTAAGAGTCCTGTGACGAGTACTGTCATCGAAAAACTTAACGCCGAGGATGCAATTTTAATTGGTAAAACCAACCTCGATGCTTTTGCTCACGGTTCCAGCACTGAAAACTCTTATTTTGGACCAACCAAAAATTCTAAAGATCTCGAAAGAGTTGCTGGTGGTAGTTCTGGCGGATCAGCAGTTGCGGTTGCTCTGGAAATTGTCGATTTTGCCCTAGGTACAGATACCGGCGGGTCAATCCGCCAGCCAGCTAGTTTTAATGGTGTATATGGTCTAAAACCAACTTATGGCGCCAACTCACGTTACGGAGTAGTAGCGATGGCCTCCAGTACTGACTGCATCGGATTCTTTACCCAAACCGCCCAAGATTTAGACCTCCTCATGCAAATTACTAGCGGTCAAGATCCCAAAGACCTCACCACGCTACCAGATTTTTACCGTCATGATGACGGCTTCAACGATCCAATCAAACGTATTGGCATTATTAAAGAATTTGATAACGATGCCGTTGATCCAGAAATTCGTCAAGCCATGGCTCAAGAAATAGAAACCCTCAAAAATCAAGGACACGAAATTATTGAGCTCGACATGCCCACCTTAAAGTATGCCCTCGCCACCTATTACATTATTGTGCCTGCAGAAATCGCCAGCAACCTTGCAAGACATGATGGTATCAGATATGGATTTAGGAGTGCAGATAGTGAAGACTTAATGAGCCTCTATCAAAATACGAGAAACGAAGGCTTTATGTCCGAAAATAAGCGTCGCATTATGATCGGTAACTATGTTCTATCGAGCGGTTATTATGATGCCTACTATCTCAAAGCTGCCAAAGCTCGCACTATGATCATCGAAGAATATAATCAAGCTTTCAAACAATGCGATTTTATTTTAACTCCAGTCAGTCCTAACCCCGCTTTTAAACTAGGAGAGAAGGTTAATGACCCAGTTGCCATGTACCTAGAAGATGTGATGAGTGTACCATTGAATTTGGCTGGCTTACCAGGACTAACCGTACCAGTTGGCAAAACCACCGCCGGACTAGATCTAGGTCTACAATTCATCGGTCCACGCCGCAGTGATGCAAAACTAATTAATTTCGTTGCCAACATTAAGGAGAAAAACTAATGGACGCTACATTCTTTTTACTACTCGCCATCGCTATCATTGGAGTATTGATTTTTATCGGCATTACGGTAGCAAGTCACAAAAACTACTCCTTTAACGTTGAAGAGTATCAAACTCGCTGGCTCAAAATTGAGAATAGTCTTGAACGAGATGACACTAGAAGTTACCAAATGACAGTGATGGAAGCCGACAAATTGCTTGACCATGCCTTACGTGAAATGAATCTACCTGGCAACACCATGGGGGAGCGCATGAAAAAGGTAGATGACAAGTTTACGAACGCCAATCACGTCTGGTGGGCACACAAGCTACGCAACCAACTCGCCCACGAACAAGATTTTAACATTGATTACAATGAAGCCAGTCGTGCCCTCAATGCCTTTCGTCAAGCCTTAAAAGATCTAGGAGCAATTTAAATGAGTGAAAAAACTAATTATATCCCAACAATTGGTATCGAATGCCACGTCCAGCTTAAAACTCAAACCAAATTATTTTCAGAAGTTGACAACGATGCTAGGGGCAAAGAAGCCAATACTTGTATTTCTCCAGTCGACTACGCCCTGCCTGGTATGCTGCCACGTCTCAATGAGCAGGGAATCAAACTATCAATCCGGGCCGGCCTCGCACTGAATGCTAAAATTAATCTCTACAGTCGTTTTGATCGTAAGCACTACTTTTATCCAGACCTACCCAAAGGTTATCAAATCACTCAAATGTACCACCCAATTATCGGTGAGGGTTACATTGAGTTGCCTAGTGGCAAAACGGTACGCATCGAACATGCTCACTTAGAAGAAGACGCTGGTAAATCTAGCCATGAGGCTGGCTACAGCCTCATAGATCTCAACCGCGCCGGAACCCCACTTGTAGAAATTGTCTCCATGCCAGATATGCACAGTGCCGAAGAAGCGCGTGAATACGTAAAGGAACTTTGGCGCGTCATGACTTATGCTGATGTTACCCATGGGGACTTATATAATGGCAATATGCGCTTCGATGTAAATATTAGTGTAGCGGAAGCTGGTAGTGATACCTTGGGTACCAGAACCGAGATTAAAAATCTTAACTCCTTCAGGAGTGTCGAGCGCGCCGTCGAATACGAAGTTCAACGACAAATCAAATTACTAAATAAAGGTGAGACTATCACTCAAGAAACCCGTGGTTGGAATGATGCTACCGGAGAGACCACCAGCCAGCGTAGTAAGGAAGTTGCTGCCGACTACCGTTACATGCCTGAACCAGATCTACCGCCGATTCAACTCACCGAGGAGACAGTTGACCAAGAACAACAAACTATGCGCCCAATGCCAGGGTGGTACCGCACCGAACTAGGTAAAATACTAGGAAAGGATATTATCGAAGTATTGCTAGATTATCCGCCACTCGTCAGTAAGCTAGCCGAGTTAAAAGATGATACAGCCATTAAAAAGATTGCTAACCTCTTTAGCTCAGTACTACTCGCCGAAGAGAACGCTAGCTTACTCAATGATGAATTACCGAGCGTTACTCAATTGTCCAACTTGGTAGAGATGAATACTAACAGCGAACTCTCCAGCACCGGCATGAAGGAAGTGTTTTTGAAATTCTTTGATCCAGAGATGCACTACAAAGATACTCGTACCATCGCTAAAGAGCTGGGCGTCATTCAAGAAAATAATCTCGGAGAATTAGAAAAAATCGTTGATGCAGTCCTAACCAAACCAGAAACCCAAAAAGCTCAAGAAGACTATAAAAACGGTCAAGAAAAAGTGCTAGGTTTCCTCGTTGGGCAAGTCATGAAAGAATCTCGAGGTAAAGCCAACCCTTCCACGGTAAGCGAAATCCTGAAACAAAAGTTACAATAAATTATTTTACTCACAATCTATCATGTCTCCACAATCCGTCAAAGACTGGTTTCGCCAGCACGTCCGCCTCGACTCCCAGCCTTACACCCTAGATCTAGAACAAGCCCAGGCCGTCCAAGATTTTCATAAGAATACTCTAGTTACAGCTCGAGCCGGCTCCGGCAAAACTCGGGTCATCGTCGCTAAAGTCGCCTACCTAGTCGCCAAACATGCCCTCAAACTCAATCAAATCAAAATTTTTGTATTCAATCGTTCAGCCGCAGCAGAAGTTAATCAACGTCTCGAAAACGTGCTCATAGACAATTGTCCACTTTCGCGAAGTGATCAGCCCATTAAAGTAGCCTCAACTTTTCATAAGTTCGCACTCGATCTAGTTAAATTAACTGATCAGCAGCCCAAGATCATTGATGAAAGCGCACAAAGCCACCTCATCAATCAACTAATCAAACAAGAACTAGACAAGCAACAGCTTCAACTTACCACCGCTGCTCGAGTCGAGTTGACACAGCTAGCCACCAACTTTATTACCCGTGCTGGGCAGAAGTTTCCCGGAAAAACCGGATTTACACAACTACACCAAAGATTAAATCAATATTACCACCAGTATCAGCAACACCCAGCTTATCAAACTCAAATCAAATTGCACCACATTTGCCACACAATTTATCAGCAATATCTAAAAGCTCTACCGCCGTTACTTGATTTTAACCTTATCATGAATGAAGCAGCTACTTTACTCAAACAGCAGTCTCCCCAAATTGTCAATAAAGTTGCCGATTATCAATATATATTAGTTGACGAGTATCAGGATTTCTCTTATTTATTTTTTAATCTCATCAAGCAGCTGCGCTGTAACTGCTCAAGCTCTCACCTCTTCGTTGTGGGTGATGATTGGCAAGCCATTAACCGTTTTGCTGGCTCTGACTGTGACTACTTTCTGAATTTCGCCAACTACTTTCCAGAGGATAACTGTCAAATTCATCTTGCCACCAACTACCGTAGTGATAAGCGCATCGTCGAAAACGCTAATATTTTTATGCTTGATCATTCACAAACTTATGGGAAAACTTCCCCCACCCCGCAAACCGCCAGAGTTCAGGCCTTTAGCCGGAAGAAAGGCAGAATCAAATATCTTAACCCTCAGAAAATCCGCTTTGATACGCATGACATCGAAGAAGATGCTTTGGGCGACGGACGCTACGAAGTGATAGTTAGACAATATTCAGCCAATCAAAACCGCCCACATCAGCACATAGAACCCGAATTATTCAAACTATTAAAAACTCTTTGTAAAATCATCAAACATCATCGCTACAATCAACAAATATTACTACTTCACCGCCATAATTTTACCAGCTATAGTCAACTCAGCCTAACCGATTTTCAGCAAATCCTCCAACTCATACTGGCAAATCAACACATTATGACAGCAGATCGCTATACAAACCAGGTACGCATCATGACTATGCATAAATCAAAAGGTTTAGAATCGGACGTTGTCATCTTACTAGAAATGAATCACGAACAAGTATTGTCTAGCCACCCTCACGCTAACACCTTTGAACTTTTTGACGACAATCCCGCCAATGAACGAGCGGATCAGGAAAGACTCCTTTACGTAGCGCTAACTCGAGCCAAACATTATCTCTATGTTCTCAGTAATGATGCTTTTCCGCCAACCAAATAGTGGCGTCCACAAGCATAAATACTTCAAAAAGTCAAGGGAAATAGGACATTTTCGCTCAAAAATAAGCAAAATCTTTGCATTCTTATCAAAAAATACATAAAACTTATTTACTTTTTAATCTATCTATGATATAATAGAAAAATAGGGTATGTTTTCTAACAAAATACACAAACTGAAATGCTTGACTTACTAATATCTCATTATGTCTAGATTTTCCTCTATTATTTTCCATAAAACTATGCTAAAATAGGGATAAAGTTTATTTTGCGCCTTGAGCCATGAAGACCTGGCGTAGAAATAAAAATAATAAGATATAAGGGAGAGAAGGATTTACTTTCATGGCAAATGAAGTTAAAGATTTAGCAAAACTCCGTAATATTGGCATCATTGCCCATATCGATGCGGGAAAAACTACTACGACTGAGGCAATCCTCTATCGTACTGGTCTAAAACACAAAATTAGCCTGGTTAAAGGTGACGATGGCGGCGCTACCACCGACTGGATGGAGCAGGAGCGCGAGCGCGGCATCACTATTACCTCAGCTGCTGTCACGGCTTACTGGAAAGGCCACAAGATTAACATAATTGATACTCCTGGCCACATTGACTTTACTGCTGAAGTGGAGCGTAGCCTGCGCGTGCTTGACGGCGCCGTGGTCGTCTTCGACGGCAAAATGGGCGTCGAAGCGCAATCAGAAACTGTTTGGCGCCAAGCCACCAAATATGGCGTCCCACGCATCTGCTTCGTCAATAAGATTAATCAAATCGGCGGCGACTTTTACAAGTCACTAGATAGCATTCACAAACGTCTTTCTAAGAATGCTATCGCCATTCATTTGCCAATCGGCTTCGAAAAAGATGTTTGTGGCGTGGTTGACTTAGTAGACATGAAAGCTTACACCTACAAAGATTACGCAGATAAAGAATTGACCGTGGGAGAAATTCCAGCCGACATGCTCGAGAAAGCCAAAAATGCTCGTAGCATGCTCATCGAAGAAGCCGTACAAGCCGATGAGGCTCTCATGGATAAATTCTTCAACCAAGGCGAGGAAGCTATTACTGAAGTTGAGCTCAAAACCGCTCTTCGTAAGCGCCTCTTGGACGGCGATTTCTACCTTGTAACTGGCGGCGACGGACGCGGTGTAATTGTAGAGAAGGTGCTTGACTTAGTCGCTGACTACTTACCAAGTCCACTCGATCGTGATCAAGGTCAAACCATCGGTGTTGATCCAAAAACTGGCAACCAAGTTGTTCGTAAAGCTAGCGACAGTGAGCCACTGACCGCACTAGCCTTCAAAATTGCTGCCGATCCTTTTGTTGGTAAGCTAGTTTTCATCCGTGTCTACTCTGGTAAATTAACTAGTGGTAGCACCGTACTCAACGCCACTACCGGTGACAAAGAGCGGGTCGGTCGCATCGTCCGTATGTTCGCCGACAAACGCGAAGAAATTTCAGAGATCGCTGCTGGCGACATCGCTGCCGTAGTTGGACTTAAAGATGTAACTACTGGTACCACTATCTGTGATCCTGCACACCCAATTCACTTGGAAGAGATTTCCTTCCCAGATCCACCAGTATCTATCGCCGTAGAACCAAAAACCAAGAGTGACCAAGAAAAAATGGGTCTCGGTCTTTCTAAACTAGCCGAAGAAGACCCAACCTTCCGTGTACATACCGATGAAGAAACCGGTCAAACCATTATTTCCGGTATGGGCGAGCTACATCTTGAAATCATCATTGATCGCCTCAAGAAAGAACACAATGTTGAAGCCAACACTGGTGCACCTCAAGTTGCTTACCGTGAAACTATTCGTGGCACCGCCGAAGCTCAAGGTAAACACATCAAGCAATCTGGTGGTCGTGGTCAATATGGTGACGTTTGGATTAAATTTGAGCCAAACGAAGTTGGTAAAGGTTTTGAGTTTATTGATCAGATTAAAGGCGGCGTAGTTCCACAAGAATACCGCAAACCAGTCCAGCAAGGTGTGGAAGAAACCTTGGCAGGTGGCGTGATTGCCGGTTACCCAGTGGTCGACGTCAAAGCTACGCTTTATGACGGTAGCTACCACGACGTTGACTCCAGCGAACTTGCCTTCAAACTAGCCGGTAGCTTAGCTACGCGTGAGGGCATCAAACGTGCTCAACCAGTTCTACTTGAGCCAGTCATGAAACTTGAAGTTACCACCCCTGAAGAATTTATGGGCGACGTCATTGGCGATATCAACTCTCGCCGTGGCCGTATCGACAGTATGGAAGATCTAACCGGCGGCGCCAAGCTCATCAAAGCTTTCTGCCCACTGGCTAACCTCTTTGGTTACACCTCCGATCTTCGCAGTATGTCACAAGGTCGCGCCGTCAGCTCAATGGAAATCTTTGGCTACGAGGAAGTTCCACCAAACGTAGCACAGGAAGTTATAGAAAAGCGAAATGCGGAGTAGATAATCAGGAACCACTAATGTGATAAAGACCGGACAATATGTCCGGTCTTCCTGTTTTAACGCACCCAAGTTAAAACATTTCTCAAAATTGTTTGCAAAATCACATCCAAATCACGCATAATATAAAAAGTTTTCGCACGCATGCTACTCATGCCATGTTCAGAAACATTCCAAGATAACGCCGGCAACAAATTATAGCGCGCTGTCGATTTCGCAATATTGAGCGGGGAATCATCCACGAAAAACGTCGTATTTTCTGGCAGTTCTTTACCAGCCAAAGCGCCACCTCGATCAACCACGTCCAGCCTGAACGCGCGGTCATCAAGATACGGCAATGCACGCTTCAAAACATCATACTTTGCGTCAGCTATCTCCTGACTCAGACAGTTCGATTTAACTATAACGTTCACGCCTAAATCGTACAAAGCCTTCAGTTGCGCAACTGCCGGATAAAGCTGAATGTTCTTAAAGGTATCAACCTCTCCAAACAAAGCTATAATCCGACTCCTTTGCACTGCAGTAATCTCGGGAGATTCCCGTAGAGCAAAATCAACCGCTAAGCCAAAAGACGTTCCAGCCTTTCTAAAAACCGGTCCACTCAAATCCCACAGCGTATCGTCCAGGTCAAACACTGCCGTGATGTCCTCGGGATGCAACTTCTCCTTACTCGGTGAAGGTAAATCTAACACATAATTGTACACCATAATCATGCCCCCTTTGTTTGATTTTTCTAGTTATTTTCAAATAACTCCACCATAATTATATCAAATAATCAACGAAAATACCAGTAAATTATGCCTATCTCTCATCCATACTAATAAAAATCGTAAATCATACCCGTAGCGGCGCGATCAGCCTGAATGCAGGCTCCATGAGAGGTATAGGCCGCCACAGTAGTTATTGGTCTAATATTGCTTACTCTATTGCAAATTATGCGTACTACCTCAGTTTTAGTAATATCAGCACGCAGCCATCCGACTATAATGTGCGTTGGCTTAGCCATTCAGTACATTGTCTTAGCTACTGATTTTGCCCGTAGTGGCATGCTTACTCCAGACAGCGGATCACTCAAAGACATTAAACATAATAACAGCTACACAATAAAAAACCGCTCACCTAAATAACCGCTTAGGATATCGTTTGCATATTTATGGACAAATCATTTATCCAAATCACGATGATACTCGCTACCATGATTTCGCTCTACATTGTCTGGCAATTTAATTTCACCCGTAGCGGGTATGTCCGCCTGTTTACTGGCTCCCTGAGGGACATGGGCCGCCATGGCTACTATTGGTCTAGTACCGCTTATCCTGATGTTAATAACGCGTACGCCCTCGATTCCATTAGCGCAGGTACCTACCCTTCCTACTACACCGCTCGTTGGGACGGCTGCTCTACACGTTGTCTTTCACTTTTATTTTACCCGTAGCGGGCTTTTCTATTTAAGTGTGGGCTCTCTAAGAAACGTAGGCGATGCTAGCCTTTATTGGTCCAAAACCACCCATACCACTACCACTCACGCGTATCTTCTCGACTTTGACAGTGTAACTGTTTACCCCTCCGTCTACAATGCTCGTTGGCTCGGTTTCTTGGTGCGTTGTCTAGCTAATCACCCGTAGCGGCATAATCGTAATATCCATTCCGGTATTACGTTATATGGGGTATGTTAGTGATAGCTGGACAAGTACGGCGCAAGCATCTAGTAATAATTCTTACCAGCTAGACATTAATAGTGCCGCTACTTATCCATCACTTTATGATCATAATAGCCGCTGGGCTGGTTTAACTCTACGCTGCCTGGCAAGCTAATTTTACCCGTAGCGGCTTCATTACTCTAAATAACGGTTCTTTGCGGCTCACCGGAGATAATAGTTATTTTTGGTCCAACTCTACTGATTCTAATACTAGCAATACATATTATCTCGCTTCCACCAGTAAAAGTACCTACTCATCTTATTACGGCGCACGTTGGTATGGGTTCCCAGTACAATGTTTATCAGTTTAACCGCCCGTAGCGGCACGGCTGACCCGACTCTTAATAGCTATCGTGGCGCTGGTGGTACTACATATGTTTGGTCTCGTACCATGCATCCAGCAGTTGGTGCAACCTATCTTTTACACCTAAACTCTGTCAATTTATACGTTGCTAAACAGTATGCCTATAGGTTAGCCGTTACTCTCCGTTGTTTGGCAAATTACCCGTAGCGGCGCCATTCACCTTCATGGTCTAGGTAACTTACGAGCCGTAGGCAGTCATATTCATTACCCTTATGGCACGGCCTACACTAGCAATCTCTACTCGTATATTTTAATTGCTGACTCCGTTGATGCGACAATATCAGAATGGAAAGAACATTGGTATGGATTTCCTCTCAGATGTTTAGGAATCTAAGAACTCAGCGCCTCAAGCCTCTACCTCATCTCATCAAACCGTATCCACTTCAGTAGTCAACTCCAGCAATCATTATTCTAACGCCACCAGTCTTCGTTACACCTATAACCTCCATTTAGTAGTGACGATGTTTTTCCAGCTTTGCTAAGTATCCGTTTCTACGGTTTCTCTCTCCGCTATCTTTCCTCTCTGCCTCGTCCGTCTGGTAGGGGGAGGAGTATAGTAAAGCAAAAAACAACAATACTTCTCATCAGGCCAACCTTTATCCCGGTTATGTTGCATTTAAGGGTTAAGTGGAGAAAAATCTATTGACAAAATTAATAATCTGTGCTACAATAAAAGTATAAGCACAATGCAAGACTTGGGCTGGGGTTTTGGTGTCATGTTTGTACCAACAGAAAGTTTATATGCGGAAATTTTACGTATACCAGGACTTAGTGACGAGGTGCGTCAAAGACTGCAGCCCTACGCAACATACTGCCATACCCAACCAGAAGCTGTATCGAGCACCCTAAAGCCTCGCGCAAAAATTTGATCCCTGAGTTGATCAGCCCTAGCAAAGTCCTTCGCTATTCTCGCCATCTCACGTTGATTCAATAAATCCATCACCTCCGCGTTCGGCTGCAAGGCATCGACCATTAGCCCTAGCCCAAACAAATCATCCACCTGTCGCCAAAACTCCACACTCATACCCTTAACCTGATCAATTATTGCAAAAGCTGCTGGAGAGTTAAGGTTATCGTTCAGAGTTGCTAAAATTTCATCCACAGTCTCTTTACCATCATCACCAGTTCGCTGATATGCTAAGGCAATCTGGTTGCGCCAAGCTAACCGTCGATTTTTCGCTCCTTGCAAACTCTCCAAACTAAAATCCCGCTCCGACTGATAATGCCCCTGAAGCACCCACATCTTAAAATCAAAAGGCGAAAAACCCCGCTCCGCTAAATCCGTCAAAGTGTAACCATTACCCAAACTCTTCGAAATTTTCTCACCGTTAACTGTCAAATGTTTGCAATGCAACCAGTAGTTACTTAACTTAACTCCAAAAGCTGCTTCCGACTGCGCAATTTCGTCCGTATGATGAACCGGCACATGATCGACTCCGCCAGTATGAATATCGATCGTTTCGCCCAGCTCAGCGTGAATAATACTCGAACACTCCAAATGCCAACCTGGATATCCAGGCCTATCCAAATATTCCCAGCGCATATCATGTTTCTCTCCTGGACGAATAAACTTCCACACCGCAAAATCCGCTAAATTACGCTTCTCGCTAGAAAAATTCACCCGTGCACCAGCTCTCAGCTGATCCAATTTTAAATCCGCAAAATCCGCATAACGTGTAAATTTACTTGTATCAAAATAAACTCCGTCACTAGTTTCATAAGTATAACCTTTCTCCCGCAAAAGCTCAACAAGCGCCTCATCCTCAGCGATGTAATCAGTGGCCCGGGCAATTACTTCAGGTTGTATCAGCTCCAATTTTGCATAGTCTTCTAAAAACTTGCCGGCAAAATACTCCGCCACTTCCCACACGGTCCGCCCAGTTGCGCGTGCACCTTTTTCTAATTTATCCTCACCATCATCACTATCCGAAGACAAATGCCCCACATCCGTAAGATTTAATACTCGTTTCACCCCATAACCATCAGCTCTTAGCACCCTAATTAATAAATCCCAATACACATAGGCCGCAAAATTACCAATATGAGGCATACTGTAAACCGTTGGCCCACAAGTATAAATCTTAACCTCAGCCGGATTAATTGGTTTGAACGTCTCAAGCCTGCGTGACGCCGTATTATACAGTTTCATGTTTTAAAACCTCCTTTAATTTCTCCGTAATCTTTACCCGCTTCAAAGCTGAGATGTCGTGACCCGCCGTTACGGTCATCATTTCAACTTGAGGATTCAGCTCTTCCACCAATTTCAAATTACCCCCCACCACTAAAGGATCGAACCGCCCGTGTAAGAGCAACGTCGGTACCTTAATTTTGCGAAAAGTCTTCAAATTATCCCGATTCAAAATTACTTGATCCATCGCCTTCGCGAATCCCTCTGTTTTAATATATTTCTTATCGAAGCTACTGAAATGTTGAATAAAACCAGCAAGTACGTCCATTGCGGGTTGGTCCTTAACTACACGATGTAAAGCACTATAGGATTTAAAATAAGCTTTATCCGTAATTCTAGCCAATTCTTTTGGTAATAGCACTGGCGGAGACACCAGAATTAGCTGCACCACCTTCACACTAGGCTCGAAGTTCGTCGCATAATCAGCCGCAATCAGCGCCCCCATTGAGTGTCCGGCCAGCACTACTGGCCCCTCAACCCCTAGCCGTCGCAAGGTATTATCCAGAGCTATCTCATAATCCAAATAATCATAATCCAACCAAGGCGATTTAAGTGATTTACCAAAACCCAAAAGATCCAACCGAATTAGTCTCACCTCCCGAAAACGCTGGTCCTTTAACAATTGCTCACAAAGTGGCTTCCAAGTTTGCGAGGTTGCTGCAATACCGTGCAAAAACACCACCGTCAATTTCGGCTGCCTGACTCTCTTACGATCTGCCGCCACGCTCAATTTGATTGGTCGCTTCAGCACTCGATACCACAACTTCGTCCAAAGACTATACAGCTTGCTCTCGCTCCACATTACTTTCCTCCATTAATCTTGACACTACTCCTACAAGATCCGCCACTACCTCGTCATAGCTTGTGTCATAGGTTCGAAAACCGGCCGCATACGGATGCCCGCCACCACCAAAGTAGCCCGCCACCTTGTCCGCAATCGGTAAAGAAGTACGCACCTTACCGGTCACCTTACCGTCCGGATAAGTCTTGATCGAAACCGCCACCGCCACACCCTGCACTAACCGGAGCTCCTCCAAAATCAAGACATTCGGGTTATACTCATCCGAATAACGTTGAATGTCCTCAAACGGAATATGCACCGTCGCTAAAGCTCCGTCTAAGGCGTAATCAATCTTTTTGATCAGGTCCGCTTTATAATCCAGGATGCGTGGCGATTTTTTCATAAATTCTCGCCTAGTTTCGTCCAGCTCCGCAGGATTCACGCCCAACTCAATCAAATTCGCCATCGTCCGCATCGTATCCGCTGTCACCGAAGGACTAACCAAACCCAAAGTATCAGAAGAAATTGCTGCATAAATTGCTTTCGCAGCTTCCACTGGAATTTCTAGCTGCTGGTCTTTAGCGATTCTAAAAATCAAATCCGCACAAGCTGGCAGAGTTTCGATAATTGCCTCGTGCGAAAAATCCAAATCATCTTCAGTTTCATGATGATCTAATACTAACACTGGCTTGTTGTACAAACAATTACGAATCGCAGCATCATCCAATAATTTCGACAGCAAAATACCCGCCGCCGTATCCACAATAATGTAACCGTCAGCCAAATAGTCAAATTCATTTTCCACCCGTGACCAGTCCGCAAAATAATGCAAATATCTTGGAATATCTACCGGACAGTACAAACGATTCTCCGAATTTTGCAAGATATAATCCAGCGCAATTGCCGACCCCAGGGAATCACCATCCGGATTCTCCGCCTGAATAATGCAGATCCGCTGTTTATTTCTTATAAAATCAGTAAATTTATCATACATAATACCCTCTATTATACCATAAAATTAGCAACATATTCACTAATCGGCCTCATCTTCCGTCACATCCATCACTTTCTGATCTGTCTCCTTTTGTTTCGCCTCAAAATCTGGGAAAGCCTTCACCAAACGCCGCGATAACTTACCTTTCTGCATAATAATTTCGTGCACTCGTTCCGATATTTCATCGGTCGCATCTTTATTTATAGTGTTAATCGTATTCTTAAAACCTCGAATCAGACAAAAAGAAACCACAAAATCCACTACAAAAGTTAGCACCAAAATAATCGCTAAGGTATTTCTTAAACCTCCCGGCAACATTTCTAGCAAATGTAAAAACATGGGATTTCCCACCGCTTCAATCAAGATTGCCGCCAAACCAAACATCACTGCCGCTTGCAAACAAATTCGCCCATTCAAGTTAAACGGCATATAAGAATAGTCCCACCACCGTACATGAAACATCTTTTCCATCACTACACTCGTCACATATTCCAAAGTTACTCCTCCTACCAAACCAATACAAAAGACCGCAAGCAAATTCTTCTCTGATCCTCCGAGTACTAAAGTCAACAGTAAGGCTCCCGTACCATATATTGGACAAATTGGACCAATCAAAAAACCGCGATTAGAAATCTTGTGTCGCATCCCCACTCCCATGCAAACTTCCACAATCCAGCCCAAAAAAGAATAAATTATAAAAATTAAAAACCAATTAGCCAAGTTTTCCATACAATAATTATATCCTATTTCGCCTAGAATACCTAGCACTTTATTTTTACAACATTTTTTAGGTTAATTTGTATTTTTTACAACATTTACCTCTATTAAACTATGCTATAGCAAATTAAAAACGCTAGTATTTTTGTCAAAATTACAACATTTTCACAGTAAATTTATAATTTTTACAACAAACCCTATTCGCCCACATTCAGCTCGCCAATCCGCTGCACACTCTCCGGAGCTGACAAACTTTCCACATCTTTCAGTTTACGCTCAATTTGCCTTGAAGTCACCTCCGCACTACTAATTTTGTTCGTGGTTTCTTCTAGCTTTTTCTTGACTGCACCAAGCAAATCTCCAAACTTGCTAAACTGAGTTTTCACTGCACCCAAGGTTTGCCAAACCTCACTAGAACGCTTTTCGATCGCAATTGACCGAAAGCCCATTAATAAACCCGACAACATCACTGGTAAAGTCGATGGGGAAGCAATCGTAATCTGCAGTCTTTGACGCACCTCGTCACTAAGTCCTGGTATACGTAAAATTTCCGCATATAAACTTTCTGTTGGTACAAACATGACACCAAAATCCGTAGTTGCAGGTGGATCCAAGTATTTATTAGCGATTTTCTTCGCCTGTACCAGTACATCGTTTTTTAAAGCCTTTCTGTACCCGTCTATCGTATTCTTATCACCACTGTCATACGCTTCGATCAACCGGGCATAATTCTCCACCGGAAACTTTGAATCAATCGGCAAATAGACTTCTCGCTCATCCTTGCCGGGCATCTTAATGGCAAACTCCACCCGCTCATTACTACCGGCCTTTGTCACAACGTTTTCTACGTATTGCTCCTGACTCATACAATCCGCAATCAGATTACCCAACTGTACTTCACCATAAATTCCTCGAGTTTTTACCCCTTCCATCACCTTTCGTAAATCACCCACTCCATTAGCTAAAGTTTTCATCTCTCCTAGTCCCCGGTAAACCTGCGCCAACTGACCCGAAATTGACTTAAAACTTTCGTTAAAACGTTGCTCTACTGAACGTTGCAACTTTTCATCAACCGTCAAACGCATCTCCTCAAGCTTCTTGGAATTATCATCTTGCAAACTACGTACTCGCGTGTCTAGTGTACGACCAATAGATTGAAGATTATCCGCAATTTCCCGTCGATTACTCCGAAAAGCATTATCTAAATTTGGCAACAGCTTATCTAACTCCCCCTCTATCCGAATTAATCTTTCCTCAATTTTTATTAATTCCGCACGATTCGTGATCGGTTTACGTAAAAAACTCCCAATCAGCAAAATAATCACCACAATTAACAGTATTATAATAACCATATCCATGTTACCATTCTAACACAATACCTACCATTTTAGCGTTTTTTCGCTGACAAACGCTACGTTCTACTAGGCATCGCTATATTAGAAACTTAACAAAAATTATCAAAAAAGTTATTTTGACTATAAAATGTCTAATATAACGAATTTTTCAGATATTTTATCGTTTTACTCGAAAAACTTATTAGTGTATCGAAATTTTACAAACATCTTACGTTTTACTAAACTTTGATTAAACTATCCTTAAAAAATTCACTTTTTACGAACCAACGCATTGTTTATACTGATAAAACGTGCTAGAATATTCACCATGAATACTGTAATCGAAGTCAAGAATTTGACCAAAACTTATGGCAAAAAAGCCAACGCTTTTACTGCCCTCAAAAATGTCAGCCTAAATATCTACAAAGGCGAGTCAGTTGCAATTATTGGTAAATCTGGTTCAGGAAAGTCAACCCTCATGCATTCCTTAGCTCTACTAGATAAGCCGACTGCTGGTACCATTAAGATTGACGGCGTGGACTCTACCAAACTGAAAGGTAAAGCGCTCAACCAACTCCGCAACAAAAGCTTTGGTTTTGTGTTTCAACAATTTTTCATGAATCCGAGTGATTCAGTCCTAGAAAATGTTACCCTGCCACTCAAAATTGCCGGCATCAGACGCAAAAAACGGCATCAACTTGCAAGTGATGCCCTCAAGACCGTAGAGTTGACCGAACGCGAAAAGTTCAAGGCTAATGATCTTTCTGGCGGACAAAAACAACGCGTCTGTATTGCACGTGCAATCGTCAATAATCCCAAAATCCTCTTCGCCGATGAGCCAACCGGTAATCTTGATTCTACTACCGGTGACAAAATTATTAAGTTACTTTTTGATCTCAATAAAGACAAGGGCGTTACACTTATTATCGTGACCCATGACGAAGATTTAGCTAAGCTTTGCGACCGGCAAATTCGCATTAGTGACGGTACAATCGCCGAAGAGACCAAAACCAAGAAAGGAAAGAAATAATATGAGTATTATTGATACTATCCGCACTGCCAACCATAACCTCTTCCGCAACAAGCTACGCACTTTTCTAACCATTTTAGCAATTTTTATTGGCAGTTTTACAATTATTCTTAATTCCGCAATCAACAGCGGTGTGAACAATTTTATTGATGATCAAATCGATATGATTGGTGGAAAAGATTACATTGTCATCACTAAGGCCGGCGCTATGAATAGTATGGGTGGCGCTATGATGAACATGGGGGCAGGAACGCCAATCGAGTACGATGAAAACGCCCAAGCAGTTTCGTTCACCAAAAATGACCTCGCAAAATTCGAGTCAATAGATGGAATAGATGCTAGTTCAATTGACCGTCAAGATTCTGGCACTAGCTACACGTACATTACAAGTGAAAAAACTTCTAAAAAATACCAAGGCAACGGTTTAGGAATCATGCCAGCAGGAGATTTTACAATCCCAATGATTGTTGGTGATATCCCAGATCCTGAGACCAAAGAAAATTTGATAGCACTAGAGTCCGGTTACCCTAAAGCCCTCGGCTACGATAAAGATGAAGATATTATTGGCGAAACGGTCACACTTGGAATCAAAGACGAAGTCACTGGTAAGGTGAAAGAATTCAAAGCCAAAGTTATCGGCGTCCAAGCGCCAGGCGTAGTAGCCTTTAATGGCGCTGCTGGGACTAAGCAGCTTGTTAAAGAGGTTAAGGATGAAGTTGAAAAATATTATCCTGAAGCCAAACGTAACACTTACTATGCTATTACAGCACGCTTCGATAACTCAAAATACACTGAGTCCGAAATTAAACAAATATTGGAAGATAACGGCTTCGAAGGCATGACCGTTTCTGATATGTCTGGCATGATTCATGTTTTCTTTGATGCTATGAGTGTCATTCTTAATATATTTGGTGGTATTGCCTTAATCGCTGCCTCCATTGGCATTATCAACACCCTATTTATGAGCGTCGAAGAGCGCACCAGAGAAATTGGTCTAAACAAGGCTCTTGGCATGTCAAACGGCAGAATCTTCGCCGAATTTAGTATCGAAGCAATCTCGCTAGGATTTTGGGGTTCTGCTGTAGGTATCATATTGTCGATGATTATTGGTAATATTGTTAATAATTTAACACATCAACCTGGCGGCATACTCGAAGCTTTACCAACTTTTAACCTTTTTAATTTCACGATTGGGAATATTCTCACTGTTATGTTCATTGTAATGTTTATCGCCTTCCTAGCTGGCACCGCGCCCGCCTGGAAAGCCGCGCATAAAAACCCAATCGACGCTTTGAGGTACGAATAGTGAAAAAAGGCGAGTCAATTGCTAGCAACATCAAGATTGAAAAACTGATTCCTGGCGGACAGGGTATCGGAGCCTTAGATGATGGTAAAAAAGTACTCCTCTGGAACACCCTACCAGGAGAAACAGTCACAAGCTGGCAATTAACTCGTAATAAATCAAGTTTTGCCGAGGGCATTGCTTTAGCAGTAACGCACACTCATACGGAGCGTGTCACACCAAAGGATGAGTGCTACTTATCCACCTCACCGTGGCAAATTATGAATTACCACTACGAACTCACTGCCAAAACTGATTTACTCACTGAAATTTTTCGACAAACCAAAATCGAGTTTCAAACCTCAACTCGTCCAGATAGTATAGTCTGCAATATTGTTCCTCAAAAGATACAGACAAATTCCCAAGATTATTACTATCGCAACAAAATGGAATATGCATTGTATTATAACAATGAAACAAAGCTCATTCAGCTTGCCTTCCATCATCGAGGCTCTCACCGCAAACTCCCCATCACTGGTTCTAGCCTAGAAATGCCAGCCATTTGGAAACAAGCTGCATCAATTGTTGATCAACTAAACCTCAACCACGACGAAGCCCGTCGTTACCAATCGCTCTTACTACGCGCCAATCAAGCTGGCGAAGTTAGCGGCGGCTTGTTAGAGAATGGAAAGCCGCATCCCGTGTTTCCTGAGCTTGGGGATACAATCTTGGGCGACCATTATTCCTATTCACATAACGGATTTTTTCAAATCAATATACCAATTTACGAGCTAGCTCTACGAGCAATCAAATCACACATTAACACAGATCAGGTATTAGATCTCTATGCCGGTGTCGGCACTATTGGTTTATCGGTTGCACAAGAGCACAATCTCACATTAGTAGAATGCAACAAAAGCGCTTATCAAGAAATGCTACAAAACTGCCAAACCAAACCTTGGGCTAAACCAATCCTAGCTAAATCCGAAGAAGCTCTAGAGTATATCCAAACCGAGCAAACCGTAATTTTGGATCCGCCCCGTGCTGGCTGTCAGCCAAGCTTAATCGAAAAACTAAAAACCGTCAAACCAACAAAAATTATCTATTTATCTTGCAATCCGGTCACTCAAGCTCGCGATGTCAGAATCTTACTCGAACAGAATACTTATCAAATTATCGAAATTACACCTTTTAACTTTTTTCCACATACACCGCACCTAGAAAATCTCATCATTCTGGAAAGGAAAACTCATGTATAAAGCTATCACTGCAGCCGACTGGCATCATCTACCAATGCCCGCCACCGTTGCGCACTTCACTCTTGAAAAACCCATCTCCTGTGATGACTATGATATTCTAATTAGGGACTACCTACCTAAAAATCCCAACGACAATTGGTTTACCTATTTCGAAAATGGCAAATTGCACATTTTTCGTAGCTTGTCAGGTTTTTGCATTTATATAGTCAATCTAATACCAGAAGAAAGATTTCTCCGCGTCACCGTTAATCGCGACCCAAAACAATACGTCATTACAGACGTCGAGCAAGACAAGTTTCTCCTGAGTGATCTCTTAGATATACTGATTCGTTTCGGTGGCTTAGAAAGACAACGCCTACGCCTCTTAGCCGAAGCTGAGCAAAAAAGGCGTAAAATAGTTCGTCCACTGTCTGAGGATTCATTATGGGCCTAAATGCACAACAAAAAGAGGCTGTCGAATATCTTCATGGTCCATTACTAGTACTAGCCGGCCCCGGCACCGGCAAAACTCAACTACTTTCCGCCAAGGTCGCCTTTATCCTTAAAAATACCGACACTAACCCGGAGAATATCCTTTGTATTACTTTTACCGAATCTGGTGCCAGCAACATGCGCGCTCGTCTTACTAGTATGATTGGTAAAGACGCTAACAAAGTTAATATTTACACTTATCATGCTTTCGGCGCCAACATTTTAGGACGCTATAAAAATTATGCTAGCGCCATTGAGCGTCCCATTGATGAACCCATTGATCCAGTTACACAGTTCAAAATTATTAAAAATATTCAAGAAAAACTCCCTGCACGCGACATTAACAAAACCACCGCAATCAAAGATCTAGTTGAAACCATTGGTCACGCCAAAAACAACCGGCTTACTAGCCAAGATCTTGCCCACATTGCCAACGTCAATACCGCTGATAGTCAAAAAATTAGTGAGACCGTATCTCCAATTTTAGCAAAGCTTAAAGGGCGCGACAAATTTGATTACGCCGTCAACGAAGTCTATGGCGTCATTCAACAGCGTTTAATTGGACTTACTAGTAGCGACCCCATTGCAGGGAACATCGAACGTAGCGCCAACTCAATGCTGCGCGAATTAACCGAAATAATTACAACTGAGAGTAGCCAACCAAAGCCCAAACTCAAACCTCTCAGCGCCTGGAAAGATAAATATTTCGAAAAGGACCAAGACGGCAATTATCGGCTCAAGGATGTCGTAGCTAATCTCAAATTAGCCTCACTTGCCAATATTATGACCGCTTATGATACAGAATTACAGACTCGCAATGCTTACGATTTTGCCGACATGATCGAATATGCCATTAAACTGCTCAAAGAAGATACTGGCTTCAAATTAAGCCTCGCCGAACAATTTCAGTTTATTTTGCTCGATGAGTTTCAGGACACTAATCCCTCTCAGGCTGAATTAATTAACTTGATCGCAGATTACGAAAGCCCCTGCATTATGGCAGTAGGAGATGATGATCAAGCAATTTTTGAGTTTCAAGGTGCCGACGCCTCCAGTTTACTCAATTTTCAAAATCATTATAATGCCGATTATATTTCCTTAACCGACAATTACCGCAGCACTGGAGAAATTCTTGACTTTTCTCACCAAATTGCCGATCAAATTGAGAGCAGTTTCGCCAAGAAACGCGGCATCAACAAAACCTTACGCTCCATGCTGGATGAGACTAACGGGATTGATCCAATCGCTCAAATTCATCGTCATGAATTTATCACTGCTGATGCCGAATATGCTTGGATCGCCCAACAAATACAGCAACTCATCGCAGCTGGCGAAGACCCTGATGAAATCGCCATTATTACTCCTAAGCATAAATACATTACCGGACTACTACCATTTCTCGAATATCACCACATTAATATTGCCTACGAAAAAAAATCTAATCTCCTTGAAGATCCTAAAATTCACCAAATTATCACAATCGCCTATTTTATTCATGATCTTGCCAGTGGCAAAAACGCCACACATTACCTTATGGAGATCCTATCCTTCCCATTTTGGGAAATTTCACCAGATTTGGTCATTCGCACTTTGGAGGGGTCAAGATTCAGCAATAAAGCTACCTTGGATTTTCTACTTGAATCGCCTAATCTAAAATTACAATCGGTAGGCAAATTTTTCGCCCAGCTCGTTACAGAATCGTTCAACTCTCCCCTAGAGCTATGGCTTAACTATTTGATTGGCGAAACCGCTTTACAAGATTTTAAGTCGCCCTATCTCAATTATTATGAACAGAGCCTAACTGACGGGGAACTATTCGAATTTTACGCTAACCTACAAACCATCAGAAACACCGTTACTAGCCATTTACGCAACGAAAACCCTAAATTGCCCGATCTTATTAATACCCTAAACGACTACATAAATGCTGAAGCCAGTATTGTTAGCACTAACCCCTATCAAAGCGCCACTCATGCCGTCCAGATTGTATCCGCCCACAAAAGCAAAGGCCTAGAATATAAACATGTTTTCATCTTAGCCACTGATAACTCAGCTTGGGGAACCTCCAAAGGCAATAATAATATGTTCGTTTTGCCCAAAAACCTTGCCAGTATTCGCCACACAGGCACAACCGATGACGAGTGCTTACGGCTCTTCTTCGTTGCAATTACGCGCGCCAAGCGCACTCTTACTCTCACTAGTTCACAAACCGATTTTAACCACAAGACCACTTTGCGGCTCGAATACCTCAACGAAAGGGAAATTGAAGATCGCCTCATTTCACCGTTCCTGCCCGAAGCCGCCCAAGAGGTCACGCGCCACGCAGAAGAAAGTGATCACGCTAAAATCCTCAGCTGTAAAGCCCATTGGGTTAGTAATTATCAAACCAATATTCCTGACCTAAAACTCCTCTTAAAACCACGGTTAGAAAATTTCAAACTCACCGCTACCGATCTCACCAGTTTCATTGATATCATTTACGCCGGACCCAATACATTATATCGTGATAAAATTTTACAAGCCCCGAGCGAGCCACTAACTTTTGCCTTGGCTTACGGTAATCTCGTCCATCAAGTCTTCGAAAAAATTACCGCTACTGGCATCGATAATGAAGCCGCCATCAATCTTTACCAAACCGAAGCTGAAAAAATGCCCCTAGAATCTTCAGAAATTCATAATCTAATCGATAAAGGCACCGCTAGCCTTGAAATTAGCCTACAAGCCTTCAGTGATATTTTACGCCACCCCGGTAGTAAGGCGGAAGTTAACTTCGCTGCCGAACATCTCATTTTTGATGGCGTACCACTAGCGGGCAAAATCGACCATCTCAAAATTGACGAAGTCACCAAAACAATTGAAGTTTACGATTTTAAAACCGGCAACTACCATGACGGCAAATGGACTAGCCACTCCACCCTTTATAAATATATGATTCAATTAGGTTTTTATAAGTTATTACTCAACCTTTCACCAACTTTTAGTAAATACCAAATCACCAAAGGACACATTCTGTTTGTTACGCCCGATCGAGAGGGTAAAGTCTATGATCGCGATTATGAATATAATGCCGCTGATGAACAAACGTTGAAACAATTAATCAAAGCCGTTTACCACCAAATTATCACCCTAGATTTTCTTGAACGGCCCGAAATTAATCTCCTCCCAGACGAAAACCGCAAGCTTAAAGACATTTTAAACTTTGTCGAAACGTTAATTTCATTGCCAGAATAGAGATAAATTCTAAATTTTGCAAACTATAGATATGCACAAAAGTCGAATTTTGTCAAGAGTTTTAAGAACATTTTGACCTGATTCTAGCAAAATTCAAAAAATAATGCAAGAATATGTTAAAAAATCATTGACATTTTTCAAAATGTACGCTACAATAGAAAGAGAAGGTGATTCTAAATTGTACATTAATATCTGCATGGACGGAAAAACAGTTTTCAATTTCAGTATACAATCTT
This sequence comes from uncultured Candidatus Saccharibacteria bacterium, assembly GCA_947565505.1. Classification (GTDB taxonomy): domain Bacteria; phylum Patescibacteriota; class Saccharimonadia; order Saccharimonadales; family Saccharimonadaceae; genus Nanosyncoccus. The sequence continues at coordinate 23,327 of CANOGH010000008.1, forward strand.
ACAGACCAATGGTCATACCACCGCATAATCTGTAGTACGCGGGATGCCCAGTATGATCGCCCCAGAAAAGGAGGAAAATTATGGGTTACTTTGATGCAGGAAGCAACGATCCGAAAAAAGAAGAACAGAATAGTGGCTGGAGCCTCTTCGGCAAAACTAACAATACTTCAGACCATGTCGTTCCAGGTAATGATATTTGGAACAGTTTTACTGGCAGTACAGGTTACAATCCAACTTCAAGTCTAACACAGGCCACGAAGGTTGAAGAAGAGGCGACCGCAAGAGAAATTTATGCACAAACTGGCTACCCCAATAATTATTATAACGCCCTAAATTACAGGAGAGATGACGATCCGTGGTGTACAGAGCACAATAATGAAATCGCACCAGGCAGCACTCAGTACCACGATACATATGGTCATCCGCATTCCACAAAACAAGCAGCTGAAATTAGTAGCATACCAGCCCACCAACGATGCCAGAATTGTGGCGGCCATGGATGCTCATACTGTCACGGTACAGGCATCAATCCGTTATGCAGTCAGCACGTTAGGAGCAAACCGTCAGTCAAGAAAAGCTCAGGCGGCGGCGGAGTTGCCAGAGGCTTCTTAAACTGGCTCGCAGGCAAAAATTGAGTCCAGCAAAATAACAATTTCGGGTGGCCAGCAACTACGGTCACCCATTTTAATCACTACATTACGGTAATATTTATTAAACCATTATACCAACATCCTGGCATAATTTTATTTCTGCTTCTTTAGGAGGCATTAATATTGACGAAGTGCAGCAGATCCGCCCAATCGGAGAAAAGGCACACGCCAACACTTTCAGTCTCCAAACTCTAGTTTTAAGCCACATAAAACCACAAAAATACAACGCTACTTCAGAAGAATATTGTCTAGAATTTCCAATATCTATAAACACCTCGAGCATAATAGTTTGAACACGTCTCTAAATACTAGAGGTTTTTTTATATTCACAATCTGCTTTCGACCCCAATGCACCACATCAATATAATTTTCCTATATAGAAATGGCATTTTAATTACAAAACAAGGCTAGCCAACACTAAAATCTCCCCATAACGAGGAGATTTTTATGCAAGATCAAAATCGCCAAAGTTACTTTACTTCTCAGCAGTAGCCTTTTCAGCTTTCTTGACTGCCTCTTTCTCAGCTTTTTTCACCTTATTGCCAAGCTGTGCTTTCAAAGCCTCTGCACGTTTTGCGCGAGCATTGAAACGATCAACGCGACCCTCGGTGTCGATAATCTTCTCTTCACCAGTGAAAAACGGATGAGAAGCTGAAGAAATCTGCACCTTAACCAAAGGATATTCCTTACCGTCGGTCCACTTGATAGTCTCTTCGCTGACAGCAGTAGATCGCGTCAAGAAAGAAAAGTTAGCCGCCTCATCAGAAAAGACAACATAACGATAATCTTGTGGTTGTGTAACTTTTTTACTCATAATTACCTCTAATTATAGCAAACTTTATCCAAACTGTAAAGAGTGGTTTTATCTAAAAATCACTTACCTCACACACTATCCACAACTCTGAATTTAAAAAGTCCTTAATCAATTCACCGTATCTAAACGTACCTTGATTTCAGACTTTACTTTTTTAGAGAGATAAGCTATAATCAAAATAGAAATTAATCAAATGAAACAGTTACGGGAGATTTCCTCTATGAATCCCGTAACCTAAGAGGAAGGAAATCCAATATGATAATTAATGTAGACATCAAAGAATTACTAGACGCTGGTGCACACTTTGGCCACAAAACTAGCCGCTGGCATCCTAAAATGGCTCCTTATATTCACAGCAAGCGCCAAGGCGCCCACATCATTAACCTAGAGAAGACTGTCGAATCGCTCGAGCAGGCCTTGCCCGAGCTCACCAAGATCGCCGCAAGCGGCAAGAAGATTCTCTTCGTAGGCACCAAGAAACAACTTAAAGAAATCACTAAAACTGCCGCTGAATCCGTCAATATGCCCTACGTCACTGTGCGTTGGGTTGGTGGCGTTCTTACTAATGTAAGCACTATCAATAAACAAATCAAGAAACTTAAGGACCTAGAGCGCAAAATGGCTTCCGGCGAACTTGAAGCTCGCTATTCCAAGCTAGAAGTTCAGCGTTACCAAGAAGAAATTGATCTACTCAACGAGCGTTATGGCGGCATCAAAGATATGACCGAACGTCCTGGTGCCATCATCGTTACTGATGCAATCCAAGATAAAAACGCAATCAAGGAAGCCAGCACTCTCAAAATTCCAGTTTTTGCTATTTCTGATACCAACGTTGACCCTAGCAATATCGATTACGTCATTCCTGCTAATGACGACGCGATCAAGGCAGTCCAATTAATTCTAGATTATATCACTGCCGCAATCAAAGAAGGCGAATCCAAACAAGAAACTAATTAATTAATAATTCATGGAGGATAATATGAGCGAAGAACTAAAAGAAAAAGCTGGCGAAGTCAAAGCTGTTTCAATCGAACTGATCAAAAAACTCAAAGAACTATCAGGCGTAGGTCTGACTGACGCCAAAAAAGCCCTCGTTGAAGCAAAGGGAGATTTTGACAAAGCTCTTGATGCAATGCGCAAAAAAGGTATGACTAAAGCTGAAAAACGTGGCGATCGCGAAACTAGAGAAGGCATTATTGATAGTTATGTACATGACGGACGCATCGGGGCAATCGTCGAACTTAACTGCGAGACTAGCTTCGTTGCTAAAACCGAAGAATTCAAGGAGCTTGCACACAAGATCGCAATGCAGGTTGCTTCCATGAGCCCACTATACGTTAGTCTTGCTGACATTCCTGAAAACGTGATGAAACAAAAGAAGCAAGAATTCGAGGAAAACTTCAAGGGTCCAGAAAACATGAAAGATCAAATCATCGATGGACAAGTAAAAAAAGCTTTCTCTGACAAGGTACTTATGGAACAACCATACATCTTAGATGACAGTATGACAGTAGCTGGCTTTATCAAAGAAGCTATCGCCAAGACTGGTGAAAACATCACAATCCGTCAATTCAAACGCCTAGAATTAGGTGTGACAGAGTAAATTAAACTGAGAGAGGTAGCCAAATGTTTAATAGTGACGAATATCAAGAACAAATGAAGAATATCATTGCTCATTTTCAGGAGGAACTCAAAAAAGTTCGTACTGGGCGTGCTCATCCCGATATGCTCGGTTCAGTAAAAGTAGAAGCCTACGGGCAGTTTATGCCCCTCAATCAAGTCGCCAATGTTACCGCATCGGGAGGCACCATGTTACTCGTTACTCCATTTGACCCAAGCACTATTAACGCTATCTCAAACGCTATCCGCAGCGATCAAAGCCTAGGGCTCAATCCTAGTGATGATGGTCACGTTGTACGTGTACCCGTCCCCCCCATCACTGAAGAGCGCCGCAAGGAGATTGTTAAAAACACCTCAGAGAAAGTTGAAACTGCTAAAGTAGCAATTCGCAATATTCGCGAAGACGCGCGTAAAGAAATAAAATCCGCAGAGCTACCAGAAGATACTGTTAAGCGAGCTGAAAAAGAAGTTGATAACCTCACCAAAGATTTCGTTGGTCAAATTGATGAGATTTTCAAGAAAAAATCCGCCGAAATCATGTCAATTTAATCCTATGGCTACCTCAGAATTAAAACATCTTGGCTTCATCGCCGACGGAAATCGACGCTGGGCAAGAGAACACCATCTTCCCACACTAGAAGGTCATAGAAAAGGCGCCGAAAACCTAGAAAATATTATTGACTTTTACCGTGATACAGAAGTTGAGTATTTAACGTTTTATATTTTTAGTACAGAAAATTGGAATCGTTCACCAGAGGAAGTCAGCTATCTCATGGACCTGATGAGCAGCCAAATTCTCAAATTAACCAAAAAGGCCCAAAAGTATAATTCGCGTATAGTAATTATGGGACGGCCAGAAAGAGTAGAGCCTAAAATCTGGCAACAGCTCAAAACCGCCGAACAATCCACTAAGCACAATACTGGCTTAACAGTAGCTTTCTGTTTTAACTACGGTGGCCAGTGGGAAATCGTTGATGCTGCCAAACGTATGCACGATGCCTCTGATAATCTTTTTACGCCCGAAAATTTCCAGCAATATCTCTACCATCCAGAAATACCGGCTCTAGATCTTGTAGTTCGCACTAGCGGGGAAGAGCGTATTTCTGGCTTCATGCTATGGCGTGCAAGTTACGCCGAATTTCTATTTATTAAAAAATATTTTCCCGAGCTAGATCAGTCCGATCTAGCATCTATCCTAGATATTTTTTACCATCGTCAACGTCGGTTTGGCCAATAATCCAAATTTTAACTTATTTTATTAAAACAATGTTATAATTAACAGTATGAGTATTATTTTTGGAATTATAATTGGGTTGATTGTTCTCACTGCGTTAGTAGTGGCTCATGAATTTGGCCACTTTATCATGGCTCGCCGCAATGGAGTTAAAGTTTTGGAGTTCGGTATTGGTTTTCCTCCACGCGGAATCGCCTGGGTAAAACAAAATCATCCCAAAAATGGTAAAAAATGGAAACGTCTACCTCGTTCCGAGTGGGGTAAACCGCAAGAGGGTCTAATTTTCAGCCTTAACTGGCTACCAATTGGCGGCTTCTGCAGCATGGACGGAGAAAATGCCACTGACAAACGTCCAGGAACCTTTGGTGCAGCTAGCTTTTGTGCCAAAACCAAAATCCTTTTTGGTGGAGTCTTTATGAATTGGCTTGTCGCCTTCATCATCCTAACTGTACTAGCATTAACCGGCATGCCCCAATTCATCAATAACCAATTCTACGCCGGCAACGACTCGGTTTTTAGTGGCAACAGCGTCACGGTGGTCGACGTGATTGAGGGATCACCAGCAGCTCAAGCAGGTATTGAAAAAGGTGATCAAATTATTGGCGTCGGTAACGCGCAAACTTCACCAAACGAGCTCTTCTTGCCAGACGTAGTCTCCAAATATGGGCAAGATCATCAAGGCAAAACTGGCCATTATGAAGTTAGGAAGAGTAACGGCGAAATTAAGAATTATGAAATCGAACTGAATAGTAAAAACGAGGAATACATTCTTGGTGTCTCTATGTCCTACGCACAAAGCTACGTACGCTCTACCTGGTCAGCCCCAATCGTCGGACTCGCCACCACAGTGCAATTAACTGGTGAAACTTTTCGGGGACTCGGAGAATTAGTCTGGAATTTATGCTCTGGCGCCATTCGACAACTCAGCTTTGACGGGCAAACTCGTGAAGAAGGTCGCGAAGATATCGGCACTGTAGGCGATTCGGTTTCGGGACCAGTCGGCATTATTGGTACTATCTTTCCGAGTTTTGCCGCTGCCGGTATCAGTAACTTAGCTTTTCTAACCGCCCTCATCTCCGTCTCCCTAGCTTGTATGAATGTCTTACCGATTCCTGCACTTGACGGTGGACGATGGCTTATTATTGCTATCTATAAATTACGCAAAAAAGAGTTAACTAAAGAAACCGAAGAAAAAATTGTCTCACGTGCATTTCTAGTCCTATTTGCACTAATCATTATTATCACTGTATTAGATATAATTAAATTATTTTAAAAAAGGCAAAACCAATGTCATCCAAAAAACGTAAAAGCATCAAATCTTTAGTTAATCCCA